>NZ_BAAALF010000038.1:25114-54315 GCF_039528135.1 Kitasatospora nipponensis
CCGTCCCGGCAGCCGCCCTGGCCGTTCCGGGACGGCGACGGCTGCGGCGCGACCGGGCCGAGGCGAGGGTCAGGGCCGAGCGCGAGGAGCGGCTGAGCGCGCACGGGGTGAGCGCCGGCGGCACCGTCACCGAGCTGACAGGCACCGGCGCGAGCGTCAACGACTGGCCCGAACTGCGGCTGACCGTGCGGTTCGAGGCCGCCGACGGCGCGGTCTGGGACACCACGCACACCGACTGGTTCCCGGTGTACCGGCTGCCGCGCGTCGGGGACGCGGTGACGGTCCGCTACGACCCGGCCGACCCGCGGCTGACCGCGGTCGAGCTGCCGGAGCAGGGGGCGGCGCAAGGAGCGAAGCAGGAGCAGGAGCAAGAGGAGGAGCAGGGGCGGGCGGCGGAGCCCGAGTGGCCCGGCGCGCTGGAGCGGCTGGCCGCCCTGCACCGCGCGGGCAGTCTGAGCGAACGGGAGTTCACCCTGGCCAAGGCCCGACTCCTGTCGGACGGTGAGCCCCGGGAGCGGTGAGGCCCCGGCCGCTCAGGGGTGGACGTCGACCGCGTCCGGTGCGGCCAGGTTCTCGGCGTCGAGGAAGACCGTGTCCGACGAGAGGTCGAAGAGCAGCCCGGCCGCGTCCGCCCGCACCAGGGTGGAGTCCAGCAGCGGGCTGCGGGTCCAGTGGGCACCGGCCGGCAGGAAGGCGGCGAGCTCGGCGGAGAGCCCCACGAAGCCGGCGGTGTCCGAGGGAACGGGCGGCGGCGCGGGAGCGGCCGCCGGCACGAGCGGGACGGCGGCGGTCAGCGCGCCGACAGCACCCGGGCTCAACTGCAGGACGGCGTGCAGGAAGGAGTCGGTGGGCCCGGGCACGGTGATCCGGCCGTTCGCGACCGCCGGCGACCGCTCCTGCCAGTGCGCCGAGACGATCCGCCCCAGCTTCGGCAGCCGGGCCGCCAGCGGTTCGACGTCGGTGGAGAGCGGCGGCGGCTGCGGCGCGGGTGCCCGGGCGGGCCGGGCCGCGCGCTGGGCGTAGCCGGCTCCCGCCAGCAGTGCGGCCGCGCTGCCGCCGAGCAGGAGGAATCCCCGGCGTCTCATCCCCGCTCCCCGGTGCTCGCGGCCGGCCGGCCGTCCGGGGTGCCCGGCGCGTGGCAGACGTGCAGGTGGCCGTCGTTCGGGTAGTGCGGCGGGCTGGCCGGCAGCACGCTCTCCAGCCGGTAGCCGGCCTTCTGGGCCACCCGGCAGGAGCCGGTGTTGTCGGCCTGGTGGAGCAGCTCGATCCGGCCCGGACGCCGACCCTCCCGTCCGGCGAACGCCCACCGGGTGAGCGCCCGCACCGCGCGCGGGGCCAGGCCACGGCCGCGGGCGTGCGCGGCGGTCCAGTAGCCGACCTCGGCGGTGGCGCTGCCCGGCCGCTTGAGCACGATGTGCCCCGACACGCGTTCGTCCACCAGCACGGCGAAGGCGAACCGCTCCCCGTCCGCCCACGCCTGCCGGGTGGCGGCGATCCAGCGCAGCGCGTCCTGCTCGCTCGTGATGTCCAGTGAGGTGCGCCGGCGCAGTTCGGGGTCGGCGGCCACCGCGTGCAGCTGCGCCGCGTCCGCGTCCGTCCACGGACGCAGCGTCAGACCGTCGGTCTCCAGCAGCACGGTCGTCGTCATCGTCTCCCCCTCGAGCCCGGTCGCGCCCCCGCGGGCGACCGGCTCCCCGATCATGCCAGCCGCCGGCGTCAGCGATCGCCGCAGGGATCCGGAGAGGGCCCCCGGGCGCCGCCGGGCGCACGGGCACACGCTTCTGATGAGCTGTTGTGTTGAGTCTTGTGGGTTATTGGTCAGTGCAATATCGTATGGCACCACCGTGCAGGCCTCGGTGCACCATCCCGGAGTCACCCCCACCCTCACCGCACCCCCGCCCGCACCCCACCCCCGCCAGCCGTCGTCAGGCCCACCCGCCGGGCGGACGGTGGCTTCGGTCCACCCACCACTCGGGAAGCCCCCACATGCGCACATCACCGCATCGCATCGTCGGCGCCCTCGCCGCCATGGCGCTGGCCGCCTCCGGCCTCGGCGCCACCGCCCTCGTCAGCGCCGCGCCGGCCGTCGCCCTCGGCAACGGCAACGCCCTGACCCCGCCCATGGGGTGGAACTCCTGGAACAGCATGGGCCCGTCCGTCACCGAGGCCGAGGTCAAGCAGACCATCGACTTCATGGCGGCCAACGGCCTGGTGCAGGCCGGCTACAACACCGTCACCGTCGACGACGGCTGGTCGATGCGCCACCGCGACGGCCAGAGCACGGACTTCGTGAAGACCGGCGACAACGCCATGCAGCTGTACGACAACAGCAACCGCCCGGTCTCCGGCACCGACGGCACCGGCAACGACCCCACCAGTGGCCACCTGGTCACCGACCCCACCCAGTTCCCCTCGCAGACCGTCAACGGCCAGACGGTGAACGGCATCCAGTACCTGGCCTGGTACGCGCACAGCAAGGGCATGAAGTTCGGCCTGTACGCCACCGACACCTACACCACCTGCCAGGGCCACCCCGGCAGCCTGGGCCACGAGAGCACCGACGCAGGCGACTTCGTCGCCTGGGGCGTCGACTACGTGAAGTACGACGACTGCCCGTACGGCCCGACGATCGTCGGCCCCGACGGCTACGCGTACTACCCGCAGGGCGAGGGCAAGGAGCTCACCCAGTCCATCTACGCCCGCACCCAGACCTTCCAGCGGGCCCTCGACGCGGCGACCGCCGCCGCGGGCCGGCCGAAGGTGACCCTCAGCCTCTCCGCCCAGCCCGCGCACACCGGTATCCCCTACCTGCTGAACGCCAACGACCCGGCCCGCACCGACCCGCTGATCGTGGCCGCCGGCGTCCAGCCGCACCAGGCGGCCGGCTACTACCCGACCGGCGTGTGGTGCGGCCAGGTCGCCAACCTCTGCCGGATCGGCGGCGACCGGGACAGCGAGCTGGACGGCGTGCTCTACAACGGCCAGTTGCAGACCGCCCTGAAGTACCCGGGCAACGTCCACCCCGGTAGCTGGAACGACATGGACATGATGTTCGCCGGCTGGCAGGACACCAGCGGCGTCTGGGGCGTCACCGACACCTACAAGGGCAACAAGCCCTTCACCGACGACGAGTCGCGCACCGAGCTGTCCGTCCTGTCGATGATGGCCGCCCCGCTCATCTCCGGTGCCGACCTGCGCAGCACCGCCGACGCGCAGCGCACCGCGAACGGCTACACCTGGTCCACCGGGATCAACTCCTCGGCCCTGGGGCTGCTGAAGAACCCCGACATGATCGCCATCGACCAGGACAGCCTCGCCAAGCCCGCCACCCTGGTCGGCACCATGCCCAACTACCCCGCCTCGCAGACGGCTCCCGTGATCCTCAAGCGCCAGCTCGCCAATGGTGACCTGGCCGTCGCGCTGATCAACCAGGACCCGAACAACTGGGCCATGCCCAGCGCCAGTTTCGCCGACCTCGGGCTGACCGGCTCCAGCTACTCCTACCGGGAGCTGTGGACCGGCGCGACCGGCACCATCACCAGCAGCATCGGCGGCAACTGGATCCCCGCACACGGCGTCGCGCTCTACCGCATCGCCGGCGGCAGCATCGGCATGGGCGGCGGCGGCACCGGTGGCACCGGCGGCCGGGCGAGCGTCGTCGGCGACGGCAAGTACCACGCGATCAGCGCGGGCGGCACCGGCG
This sequence comes from Kitasatospora nipponensis, assembly GCF_039528135.1. Taxonomy (NCBI): domain Bacteria; kingdom Bacillati; phylum Actinomycetota; class Actinomycetes; order Kitasatosporales; family Streptomycetaceae; genus Kitasatospora; species Kitasatospora nipponensis. The sequence continues at coordinate 28,818 of NZ_BAAALF010000038.1, forward strand.
GCCAGGCGCTGGAGGTCCAGGGCGGCTGCTACGCCGGGGTCGGCGGCAACTCCGGCATCAATGCCTACCAGAGCGGCAACGCCGCCCAGCAGTGGCTCTTCACGCCCAACGCGGACGGCACCGTGACGATCACCGACAACTGCTACACCGCCACGCAGACCCACACCGTGCTCGCCGCCGGCGGCGGGGTCGGCAGCGCCTACCTGCTCAACCCCTCGACCAACAACCCGTGGCAGAAGTGGAAGGTCACCCAGAACAGCGCCGGCGCGCTGACCGTCACCAACGTCGGCAACGGTCTGGTCCTGGACGTCGCCGGCACCGCCGCCGGCTCGACCGCGATGACCAACCCGGCCAACTCGGGTGCGGCCGGCCAGAACTGGACCGTGCTGTCCTGACGCCCAGGTCTGACGGCCGGTTCCTGACAGCCGGATCGTGAGGACCGGTTCCGGACAGCCGATCCACGCAGGGGCCCGGCACGGTACGCCACCGTGCCGGGCTCCTGCGCGTCGTGCGGCAGCCGGTCGGTCAGCCGGCCGGCGTGCTCTCCGGCTCCCGCTCCTGCTCCAGCTCCTGTTCCCGGTCGGCCGGTTGGTCGATCGGGGTGCGCAGCCCCGGCGCCAGGACCAGCGTGACCGCGACCGAGAGGCCGGCCACCACGGTCATCGCCGTGGCGGGTGAGCTCTGTTGGGCGATCGTGCCGGCCACCGCGGCGCCCACGCCCTGCATCGTGAGCATCCCGCTGGAGTGCAGGCCGAGCGCGTGCCCGCTCAACTCCCGGGGGGTCAGCCGCATCAGGCGCTCCTGCAGCAGCAGGCTGGCCGAGTAGCCGATCGACGCGAGCGTGACGGCCGCCAGCGCGAGCGGCAGCGCGGGGTGCAGGGCGAAGAGCAGGTAAGGCGCGGCGAGCAGCAGGCGCAGGCCCGCACCGAGCCGCTCGCGCAGGCGCTGCGGGATGAACCGGCCGGCCAGCGTGTCGCCGATGAGCATGCCGAGGGCGGCGAAGGCGAAGAGCAGGCCCGAGTGCCGCGGCGTGTAGGGGACGAAGAGGCTCTCGCAGCCGACGATCAGCCCGTTCGGCACCCAGAGCGCCAGGTAGACGTAGCGGCGCGGCGCGGCCGACCAGAGCCGTGCGTTGGTCCGCCAGGTCTCGCCGGCCGAGGGCCGGCCGGTGGCCCGCGGTGGGCGCCGGCCGAGGCCGAGCCGCGCGGTGGCGGCCGCGGCCAGGTAGAGGGCGGCGCCGGCGAGCAGGGTGCCGCGCGGCGAGAGGGTGGTCACCAGCACGCCGCCGAGGGCGAATCCGCAGATCTGGGTGGTGCCGACGGCCATGTTGAGCGCGGACCGCCCCAGCAGGTACCCCTCGCTCGCGAGGATCTCGTTGAGCAGCCCGTACCGTACGCCGCCGCCCAGCGCGCCGAGCGCGCCGAGGCCCAGCAGCAGCAGGAACGCGGCCCAGACCGGCAGGCCCGGCACGGCCTGCACGGCGGCGCCGAGCCCGAAGAGCACCGCCAGTCCGGTCAGCGCGGCGCGCGGCGGCAGGCGGTCCGCGGCCGACAGCAGGGTGGTGGCGCCGAGCACCTGGGCCAGCGAGGGACCGCACAGGGCGAGGGCGGAGAGCAGCGGTGAGCCGGTGGAGCGGTAGACCAGGGTGCCCAGGGCCAGCCCGGTCACCGTCTGGGCCGCCACCTGGACCGTCGAGGCGGCGAAGAACGGAGTGAACTCCGGCGTGCGGAAGAGTTCCCGGTAGGTACGCATGGCGGGGAGTCTGCGCGGCCCGGTCGGCCGGGCGTTACTCTTTCGCGGGGAGGCGAAACCATGGGCCTGTGGCTGGTCGACACGGACACCCTCGCGGGGAGCCGGTTCGTCGTCTCCCCGCTGGCGGAGACGGTCGCGTGCGTCAAGGTGCTGCAGTCCGCGGCGGCCGCGCATCCGGGCGAGCGCGACTGGCTGGCCGCCCAGTTGCCCTCCTACCGCGAGCGGTTGGCGGGCGATCCGGTCACCGCGCTGCTGATCCGGATCGGGTTGGGACGTCCGTGGAACGCCGACTTCCTCACCCTGCCCCCGCAGCCGCCGCCCGCCGGCTCCCCGGCCGGGAACCGGGACGGCGAGCGGACGTTCGCCCGGGAGGTCGCCCGGATCCGCGACACCGCACCCGAGGCCGCCCGGGCCGACCTGGCCAGGTCGATGGACGGCGCGCTGCCCGCCCAACTGGACCGCGCCGACCTGCCGGAGCGCGCCGCCGACCTGCTGACCTGGGTCTGGACCCACGCGGTGCTGCCCTCCTGGCCGCAGCGCCGCCGGGTCATCGAGGCCGACGTGATCGCCCGCACCGCGCAGTTGAGCCGGGGCGGCTGGGCCGCGGCGCTGAACGACCTGCGGCCCAACACCCGTTGGCTCGGCGACGGCCGGCTGCGGATCAACGCGCACGACTACCCGGACCGGGAACTCCCGGGCGTGCAGCTGATGTTCGTGCCGGTGACGCCGAAGAAGGGGTGGGTCTCCTGGGAGACCCCGCCGGTCGCCGGCGAGCAGCGCGCCGAACACCGGTACGCCATGGTCTACCCGTGCGCCGGCGCACTCGCCGAGGCCGGGCGGACGGCGGCACCCGAGGCGCTGGGCCGGCTGCTCGGGACGGCCCGGGCGGGCGTGCTGGTGCTGCTCGACAGTCCGAAGAGCACCACCCAACTGGTGGCGCTGACCGGCCAGCCGCTCGGCTCGGTGGGCCGCCACCTCAAGGTGCTGCTGGACGCCCGACTGGTCCAGCGGCGCCGCGCCGGACGGTCCGTGCTCTATTTCCGCACGGCCGCCGGCGAGACGCTGCTGCGCGCCCAGGAGACCTGACGCGTCATCAGGTCGCGGTGCGTCCCGCGTCGATGGTCCGCCGGCCCTCGACCACCGCGAGGCCGGTGACCGAGAGCAGTAGCACCACGGTGCCCGCGACGGTGGCGCCGGCGAGCCGCTCGCCGAGCAGACCGACCGCCAGCAGCGCGGCGCCGACCGGCTCGACCAGCGCGATCACCGCGGCGGTGGTGGCCCGCACCACCGCCACCCCGGCGAAGTAGAGGCCGTAGCCGAGCGCGGTGGGGACCGCGGCGGTGTAGAGCAGCAGGGCCACGGTGGCGCCCAGGTGCGCGGGACGCGGCCAGAGGCCAGGCCCCTCGGCGGCGGCGAAGGGCAGCAGCACCAGCGCGCAGACCAGGAAGGAGAACAGTGTGGTGGTGGCCGCATCGGTGGCCGCCCCGGCCGTGCCGGGGCGCGCGGACCAGCGGCCGTACAGGGTGATGCAGGCGAACCCGGCGGCCGAGCCGAGCGCCCAGCCGACCCCGGCCGGCTGCACGCCGACCGGGGCGGCGGCGACCGCACCCGCGGCGACCGGGTGCGCCCCGCCGGCGGCCTGGCCACGGCCCGCGGTCAGCACCAGCAGTCCGACCAGCGCGCCGGCCAGCGCGGCGCGCCCCGCGCCGCCCAGCCGTTCGCGCAGCACCAGGCGCGCGCCGAGCGCCACCAGGACGGGCGCGGCGCCGAGCGTGACCACGGTGCCGACGGCCAGGCCGGTCTGCCGGACGGCTTCGAAGTAGGCGACCTGGAAGAGCGTGAGCCCCAGGCCGTTGACGGCGACGGACGGCAGCCGGCGGCGCAGCGCCGACCACGCGGCGCGCCGGCCGCGCCGGCCGCGGGTGACGCGGGTGACGCGGGTGACGCGGGTGACGCGGGTGACGTCGGCGGTCCGGGGGGTTCGGGCCGGGCCGGTGGCGCGGGTGGTTCGCAGGCCGCGGGCGGCGCGGAGCGCCAGCAGCAGGACGACACCGCCCGCCGAGCGCCAGAAGGTGAGCGCCACCGGGCCCAGCCCGCTGCTGGCGTACAGCAGCGCGGCGGCGGCACCGGCGGTGCCCCAGGAAGCGGCGGAGGCGAGCAGGTAGAGCATGCCCCGCCCGACCGGCAGGGGATGTGCAGCAGACACGGGTGTTCTCCCACGAAGACGTGAACTGGTCGCGTGATCCCGACTGCGGGCGGCACCGACCGGCCCGGGGCATCGCCCGGGCCTGCGTCATCCGTGGCCTGGCCGCCCGCTCAGGCGGCGGGAGGGGGGAGAACAGCTGTGGTAGGCATGCCATCCACCCTACACAGACGGCCGGCGGCGCCCGGGCGGCCGGACCACGGGACGGACCGGCGGGCGGGGCGGGGGGCGGCGGGCCCGGGGCCTGAGCGCGGCGGGGCCGGGACCGGCGGCCGGCGCCGGGGTACGGGCCGGTAGGCTGCCCCGGTGCACCCGTCCGGACCTGCGAGGAGACCGCGTTGAGCAGCCCCCAGTCGATGCCGCCGGTGACGGTCGTGGGGATCGGCGCGGACGGTTGGAACGGCCTGTCGACCCCCTCGCGCGAGGCGCTGCTGGCGGCCGAGGTGGTGGTCGGCGGTGGCCGGCAGCTGGCCCTGCTGCCCGGCACGGTGGCCGCCGAACGCGTCGCCTGGCCCTCGCCGCTGCGGCCGGCGGTGCGGCCGCTGTTCGCCGCGCACGCCGGGCGGCGGGTGGCGGTGCTGGCCAGCGGGGATCCGATGTTCTTCGGGATCGGGCGGACATTGGGCGAGGAACTCGGGGCCGGGCGGCTGCGGGTGCTGCCGCACCCCTCCTCGGTCTCCTACGCCTGCGCCCGGCTCGGCTGGGCGCTGGAGGAGACCGCGACGGTCAGCCTGGTCGGCCGCGAGCTCGACACCCTCGCCGGCGAACTGGCCGAGGGACGGCGGCTGTTGGTGCTCAGCGCGGACGCGAGCACGCCCGCCGCGGTGGCCGGCCTGCTGGAGCGGCGCGGGTACGGGCCGAGCGTGCTGCGGGTGTTGGAGCAGGTGGGCGGGTCGGCGGAGCGGCAGGTCGACGGGACGGCCGAGAGCTGGAACCACCCGGCCGGGGACGCGCTGAACCTGGTGGCGGTGGAGTGCCGGGCCGCGGCGGACACTGTCCGGCCCTCACTCGTGCCCGGCCTGCCGGACGAACTCTTCGAGAGTGACGGACAGCTGACGAAGCGCCATGTCCGTGCGGCGACGCTGGCCACGCTGGCCCCCACCCCCGGCGAGCTGCTCTGGGACGTGGGCGGTGGCTCGGGCAGCATCGCCATCGAGTGGCTGCGCGCACACCGCTCCTGCCGGGCCGTCAGCGTGGAGCGCGACCCGGTGCGGGCCGCCCGGATCGAGCGGAACGCGGCCGCGCTCGGCGTGCCGCGGCTGCGCGTGGTGACCGGTGCCGCGCCCGCCGCGCTGGCCGGACTCCCCACGCCCGACGCCGTCTTCATCGGCGGCGGGCTCACCGCGCCGGGCCTGCTGGCGGCCTGCTGGGCGGCACTGGCACCGGGCGGGCGGCTGGTGGCCAACACGGTCACCCTGGAGTCGGAGGCGCTGCTCACCGACTGGTACCGCCGGCACGGCGGGGAGTTGCTGCGGCTCGCGGTGGCGCACGCCGTCCCGGTGGGCGGCTTCACCGGGTGGCGGCAGGCGATGCCGGTGACCCAGTGGTCGGTCGTCAAGCCGCCACCGCCGGTGGAAATTTCACCGACCGACGCTGCACCGGACCATGCTTCACCGATCGGCAGTTCGCCGGTCGACACCGCAGAGGGAGACGCGCTGTGACCGTGTACTTCGTCGGGGCCGGCCCCGGCGCCGCCGACCTGATCACCGTGCGCGGGGCCCGCGTGCTGGCGCGCTGCGGGGTCTGCCTCTACGCGGGCAGCCTGGTCCCGGCCGAGTTGCTCGCCGAGTGCCCGCCGGACGCCCGGCTGGTCGACACCGCCCGGCTGAACCTCGACGAGATCATCGCCGAGCTGGTCCAGGCCCACCACGACGGCCAGGACGTCGCGCGGCTGCACTCGGGCGACCCGTCGGTCTTCAGCGCGGTCGCCGAGCAGATGCGCCGGCTCGACGCGGCGGGCGTGCCGTACGAGGTGGTGCCCGGCGTGCCGGCGTTCGCGGCGGCCGCGGCGGCGCTGAAGCGGGAGCTGACCGTGCCGACGGTGGGTCAGACGGTGATCCTGACCCGGATCGCCCAGCAGGCCACCCCGATGCCCGAGGGCGAGGACCTGGCCACCCTGGGCCGCAGCGGCGCGCTGCTCGTCCTGCACCTGGCCGCCCGCTACGTGGACCGGGTGGTGGCCGAACTGCTGCCGCACTACGGCGCCGACTGCCCGGCGGCAGTCGTCGCGATGGCCAGCCGCCCCGACGAGCTGGTGCTGCGCGGGACGCTGGCCGACATCGCGGGGCAGGTGAAGGAGGCCGGCGTGGTGCGCACCGCGGTGATCCTGGTGGGGCGCACGCTCGGCGCGGAGCAGTTCCGCGACAGTCACCTGTACTCGGCGGAGCGCGACCGCTCCTGCCAGCTGCCGTAGCCCCGGTCGGCGACGCGGAGGCCGGTGGCACGGTGGCCACCGGCCGGCAGCCGCCGGGCTCGACGACCGGCGGCTCGACGACCGGCGGCTCAGCGGTCGGCGGCTCAGCGGTTGGCGAGCGGCTCGGCACGGCCGACGACGGTGCCGCCGCGGTCGATGCAGATCACGTCGACCGCCACCGGCGCCTCGCGCAGCACCCCGAGCGCGGTGGCCCGGGCCGCCCGGGCGACCAGGTCGCCCAGCGGCACGCCGGCCGCCCGGCAGAGCACGATGGCCTCCAGCCCGGTGTTGGCCGCCGCCACCGCCGCCACCAGCTCGGCGTCGGCCCCGCCCTCGGCGGCGAGGCCGGCCAGGAAGCCCTTGTCCACCTGGGAACGCGAGGAGTGCAGGTCGAGATGGCCGGCCGCGAGCTTGGAGAGCTTGGCGAAACCGCCCGCGATGGTCAGCCGGTCCACCGGGTGGCGGCGCAGGTACTTGAGCACCGCGCCGGCGAAGTCGCCCATGTCCAGCAGCGCGTCCTGGGGCAGCCCGTGCTCGGCCACCGCGACCTTCTCGGAGGTGGAGCCGGTGCACCCGGCCACGTGCGTGCGGCCCGCCGCGCGCGCCACGTCCACCCCGCGCCGGATCGAGTCGATCCAGGCCGAGCAGGAGTACGGCACGACGATCCCGGTGGTGCCGAGCACCGAGAGCCCGCCCAGGATGCCCAGCCGCGGGTTCCAGGTGCTGCGGGCGATCTCGGCGCCGTTGTCGATGGAGATCTCGATCTCCACGTCGCCGGCGCCGCCGTACCGCGCGGCGACGCTCGCGACCGCCTCGCGCATCATCTGGCGCGGCACCGGGTTGATCGCCGGCTCGCCGACCGCCAGCGGCAGGCCGGCCTTGGTCACCGTGCCCACCCCCGGCCCGGCCCGGAAGACCACGCCGCTGCCCGGCGCGCCGGCCCGGACGGTGGAGCGGACGACCGCGCCGTGCGTGACGTCCGGATCGTCACCGGCGTCCTTGACCACGGCGGCCATCGCCCACGGCCCGGCGGCGACCCCGTCCCCGGCCGGTTCGCCACCGGGCGGCCCGGCCGGCGGCCCGCCCAGCTGCTCGGCGGCCAGCGCGAAGGCGGGCCGCTGGCCCTTGGGCAGGGTGATCACCACCGGGTCGGGGAACTCGCCGGTGAGCAGCGCCGTGTAGGCCGCCGTGGTGGCGGCGGTGGCGCAGGCACCGGTCGTCCAGCCGTGGCGCAGGCCGCTGCTCTGCAGCTGCGCACCCCGCCCGCCGGTCACGGTCACGGGCGCGGACGCTTCGCCACGGCCGGTGCCCGCGGGGGCGGAACCGGTGGCAGCATCGGGCGTGTCAGCCACCGTCGACTCCCCCGACCGTCCGAACGTCCGACCCGAAGGGACCACCCGTGCGGCACATCCTGATCCTCGGCGGCACCACCGAGGCCCGGCAGCTGGCGGCCGAGCTCGCGGCGGAGCCCACCGTCCGGGTGACCAGCTCGCTGGCCGGCCGGGTAGCCGAGCAGCGGCTGCCGGCCGGCGAGGTGCGGGTGGGCGGCTTCGGCGGCCCTGCCGGGCTGGCCGAGTGGCTGCGGTCGCAGCACGTGCACACCCTCATCGACGCCACGCATCCCTTCGCCCAGGTCATCAGCCGTAACGCGGCCGAGGCGGCCGCCGCCGACCATGTTCCCCTGTTCGCCCTGCGCCGGCCCAGCTGGGTCCCCGTCCCGGGCGACCGGTGGCACCCGGTCGGCTCGCTGGCCGAGGCTGCGGAGGCACTGCCGGCGCTGGGCCGGCGGGCCCTGCTGACCACCGGACGGCTCGGGCTGGCCGCCTTCGCCGGGGTCGAGGGCGTCCACCTGGTGGCCCGCTCGGTGGAGCGGCCCGACCCGCCGCTCCCGCCGGACCTGGTGGTGCTGCTGGACCGCGGCCCCTTCCAGCTGGACGGCGAGCGGGACGTCTTCCGCGAGCACCGGATCGACCTGCTGGTCACCAAGGACAGCGGCGGTGCCGCCACCGCGCCCAAGCTCGCCGTGGCGCGCGAGCTGGGGCTGCCCGTGGTGATCGTGCGGCGGCCCGAACTGCCCAGCGGGGTAAGGGCAGTGGCCGACGTGGCAGGGGTGCTGGAGCTGTTGCGGGCCTCCTGAGGAGTGCGCCGGGACCGCCCCGCCGACCGGCCCCGGGCCGCTGTTCGGTACAGGACAAGAGGGGCCCGCAGGCGTACCGTTGGCACCCCCCAGGCGTCGGCACGTCGAGCCGACGCGGAGCGAGGAGCTGCTGTGGCCCGTCGGATCATGGACATCGCGGTACCGGATCAGCACGGCCGGTCGGCCGTCGTGACCGGGGCGAACAGCGGGATCGGCTTCGAGACCGCGCGCCGCCTCGCGCTGGCCGGGGCCGAGGTCGTGCTGGCGGTGCGGGACACCACGAAGGGCGAGCGGGCGGCCGACCGGATCCGCGCGGACCTGGCCGAGCAGAACGGCGGCCCGGACGCGGGCGGTTCGGTGACCGTCGCCGCACTGGACCTGGCCGGCCTCGCCTCGGTGGCGGCCTTCGCGGCCGCGCTGGCCGACCGCGGGCGACCGCTCGACCTGCTGGTGAACAACGCCGGGGTGATGGCGGTGCCGGACCGGCACACCACCGAGGACGGCTTCGAGCTGCAGTTCGGCACCAACCACCTCGGGCACTTCGCGCTCACCGGGCGACTGTTGCCGCTGCTGCGGGCCTCGACCGCGGCCCGCGTGGTGGCGATCGGCAGCCTGGCCGCCCGGCGCGGACGGATCGACCTCGACAACCTCAACAGCGAGCGCCGCTACCGCCCCTGGGAGGCGTACTGCCGCTCCAAGCTGGCCAACCTGATGTTCTCCCAGGAGCTGGACCGGCGCAGCGAGCGGCACGGCTGGGGCATCCGCAGCACGGCCGCCCACCCGGGATTCACCCGCACCAACCTGCAGTTCAGCGGCCCGCTGCTGGACCGCCGCACCGGCGCGCCGAACATCAGCGACCTGGTGACGCGCATCCCCGGCCTCTCCCAGGACCCCGTGCGCGGGGCGCTGCCCACGCTGGTGGCGGCCACCAGTGAGCGGGCGGTCGGCGGTGGCTACTACGGCCCCGACGGCCCGGGCGAGTTGACCGGCCTGCCGACCACCGCCCGGGCGCCACGGCAGTTGCGGGACCTGTCGGCGGCGGCCGAACTCTGGTCGGCCTCCGAGCGGTTGACCGGGGTGACCTACCCGGGCTGAGCCGCCCGAACCGAGCACCGCCGCCGCACACCGCCGCCGCGCACCGGGGGCACGCACCGGGGGCACGGCCGAACAGCGGGTCACAGCGGCGGGGGCGGCGTCTCGCCGGTGATCCACAGGGCCCAGGCCAGCTCGTGGGCACCGGACCGTCCCGCCGTCAGCTCGCGCTGCAACAGCCGCTCGGCGCTGCGCAGATGGTCCAGCACGGTCTGGTGGTGCAGCCCGAGGGCGGCCGGGGCGTCGCGGGCGTTGGCGCCGGCCCGGATCCAGGCGGTCAGCGTGCGCAGCAGCGGGCGGCGGTCCTGCGCCAGCGGGGCCAGGAAGGAGGCCGCCCAGGCCCGCGCGGGCGGGCAGCCGAGCACCCCGGCCAGCGGGAGCGCCGGCGACGCCGGCAGCGCGGTGTACGGTCGCGCCTGCACCTGGAGGGCGAGGTCCAGGGCCGCCCGCGCGGCGAGGTCTCCCCAGTCCAACCCCAGGACCTTGACGCCGCGTTCGATCCGCCGGGCGACGGTGTTGCGGTGCACGTCGAGCATCCGGCCGGTCTGCGCGTGGCTGAAGGCCAGCGCCAGCCGGGTGGTCTCGACGACCTCCTCGCGCTGCTCGCGCGGCAGGTCCAGCATCGGCTGCAGCAGTTCCGCCGCCCAGATCCGCGCGGACTCCCCCAGTAGCTGGGCGAGTTGGGTCTGCGCCCGGTAGAGCGCCCGGCGCTCGGGCAGACCGCGGGCCACCGACAGCGCGTTGAACGCCTCGCGGTAGGCGTCGGCGGTGCGGGTGAGCTCGACGGTGGTGCTGCCGCCGAGCGCGTGGCCGAGCCGCTCGGCGACCACCGCGCTCAACTGCCGCCCGACCGGGCACCAGCCGAACGCGTCCAGCGCGACCTCGGGCGCCAGCGGCGCCAGCACGATCAACTGGCTGTCGTGCGCCGGGCAGCGGATGACCAGCGCCTGACCGGCGGTCGCCGCGAGGCAGGCCTGCCCGGTGAGGTCGCGGTCGGTGGAACCGCAGTCGACCAGGTACACCCGGGCCGTGTCGGTGGTCAGCACCCCGGGGGCGAGCGGGGCGGCGGTGCGCCGGGCCAGCGTGGTCTGACCGCCCATCAGCAGCTGGAAGGCGGCCACCCGCAGGGAGGCGGAGACCTCCAGCAGGCGGGCGCGCTCGACCGCCGCGTCCCGGGCGTCCAGCAGCTGTGAGAGCACGGTCTCGGCATGCGTGAGCAGACGCATGTCGGCAGCGGAGAATCGTTGCGCGCGGCGCACGGCGAGGACGGCGCGGGCCGGGTGGCCGCCGAACGGGAGGAGCCGCAACTCGCCGCTTTCGGCGGCACCTTCGGGGACGCCCTCGGGAGCCCGGTCGGGAGCGGGGGTGGGATCCGGGGATCCGCGCAGCAGTCGGGCGATCCGCGAGCGGGCCGGCGCGAGCCGCTGCGCCGCCTCCGGTGGCGCCCAGGCCTCGGGGGGCCATCCCCCGGGCGGCGAACCGCTGGGAGACGAGCCGCCGGGACGGTCGGACGGCGCACCGGTGGTGAGCGTGGCGTCCGCGCCCAGCCGGCGGGCCAGCCAGGCGACCACCCGCGCGGGCCCCTCCGGACGCCCCGACTGGCGGCGCAGCTGCTCCAGCAGCTCGTCCAACTCGTGCCCCGCACGCTCCGCCTCGCGGCGCAGCAGGTCGCGCAGCGCGCGCTCGATCCGGGCCACCGGGGTGGTCGGGGCGAGCGTCAGCAACGGGAGGCCGTGGGCGGCCGCGGCCCGCGCGACCGCCACCGCGACGGGTTCGGCGAGCCCGTCGGGAACGGCCAGCGCGGCGACCCGGGTACCGACCAGCCGGGCCGGCCAGCCGGCCGGGTCCGTGGTGCCGGCGGCCAGCACCACGAGCAGATCCCGCAGGTCCTCGGAGTCGCCCGGCTCCCCGCCCACCGCGCCCACCGCGCCGGTGGGCTGCCACGTGCCGAGCACGGTCCGGGCGGCGTGGGCCGGTTCGGCCCCCGGCTCCGCCCAGTGCAGCGCGAGCTCCGGCTGCCCGGTCAGGAATCCCAAGGTCGGCATGGGCCGGCCCCTCCTCGTCGTCGCGGCCTCGTACCCGCACCCGCGCACCCTGTCGGCGGCCGGTGTGCAGTGGTGAGGGTGCACCGGTCATCGACTGTGCACGGGGGAGGTACCGGGAGTGATCGCCCGCAGAATACCGTCGATGCCGTCGACCCGGAGTGGTCGACTGCCGCACAGGGGACGGCAGCCGGCTGCCTCCTGGCCGCGGCGTGCCCCGGGCCGGGTGACCGACCGCGTGCCGGCCGGCCACCGGGAGACTCGTGGCCCCACCCGCGGGCTCCCAGCACAGCACCGCCCCCGCACCCGTCGGCGCGAGCCGGGAGGGTACGGGGGCGGTGCTGTGCTGGTGTCTCCGGGCCGGGCCGGGCCGGGCCGGGCCGGGCCGGGCCGGGCCGGGCCGTGGCTTCGGCGCGGTCGGGTCCGGCGTGGTGCCTCGGAGCCCGTCCGGCTCAGGACTCCGGGTCGTCCGGGTAGCGGCGCGGCGTCCAGACCACCTCGGTGCCGTCCCCGCGCAGCACCGCCCGGGTCTGCGAGGAGCCGATCAGCAGAATGGTCCGCATGTCGACCTCGGCCGGGTCGAGGGTGGCCAGCGTGACGATCCGCACCCGCTCGGTCGGTCCGCCGACGTCCCGGGCCATCACCACCGGCGTGTCCGGCGACCGGTGTTCGAGCAGCAGGTCGCGGGCGAGGCCGACCTGGGTGGTGCGGCTGCGCGAGCCCGGGTTGTAGAGCGCGAGCACCAGGTCGGCGGCGGACGCCGCGCCTGCTGCGGCCCTGGGGGACGCGGCGGCCGCGCGGGCCGGGGTTGTAGAGCGCGACCCCCAGGGGGGCGGCGCCCCCCGCCCGCAGCCGGGTGGCCACCGCGGACCACGGCTTGAGGCGGTCGGAGAGCGAGACGACGGCGTAGTCGTGGCCCAGCGGCGCACCGGCGCGCGAGGCGGCGGCGTGCGCGGCGGTCATCCCCGGCACGATCCGCACCGGCACCTCGCGGTACGGATCGGCGCAGGCCGCCTCCAGGACGGCGGTGGCCATCGCGAAGACGCCCGGGTCGCCGGAGGAGACCACCGCGACCCGGCGGCCGCGGCGGGCCAGGTCGAGCGCGAACTCGGCCCGCTCGGCCTCCACCTTGTTGTCCGAGCCGTGGCGCACCTGGCCGGGCCGCACCGGGACCCGGTCCAGGTAGGTGGTGTAGCCCACCAGCTCGTCGGCCGCGGCCAGTTCGCCGCGTGCCTCGGGGGTGAGCCAGAGCGGGCCGGCCGGGCCGAGCCCGACCACGACCACCTGGCCGCGGGCCCCCGCGGCGTCCGTCCCGACCGGCTCGGTCCGCTCGGCCGCGGCCTCGGTCACCGGCTCGATCGCGGCCTGGAGCACGGGTTCGGCCGTGGCCTCGGCCGGCAGGCCGATCCGGCTGGGCAGCACCGCCAGCGAGAAGTACGGCACGCTCTGCGGGTCGACCTCGGCCAGTGGCGCGGTCCGCTCCCCGGCCATGGTGGCGCGCTCCACGAACTGCGCGTCCGCCAGCCGCCCCGAGCGCTCCAGCGCCCGGCGCACGGTCGGGAAGGTGCGGCCGAGCTTGAGGATCGCGGCCGAGTCGGTGGCGGCCAGCCGGGCCGTCAGCTCCTCCTCCGGCAGCGTGCCGGGCAGGATCGTCAGCACCTCCTCGGCCTCCACCAGCGGCCGGCCCAGCCGGGCCGCGGCGGCGCTCACCGAGGTCACCCCGGGCACCACCTCGGTCGGGTAGCGGTGGGCGAGGCGCTTGTGCATGTGCATGTACGAGCCGTAGAACATCGGGTCGCCCTCGGCGAGCACCACCACGGTCCGGCCGGCGTCCAGGTGCACGGCCAGCCGCTCGGCGGCCTCGGCGTAGAACTCGTCCAACGCCCCGCGGTAGCCGCCCGGGTGGTCGGTGGTCTCGGTGGTGACCGGGTAGACCAGCGGCTCCTCCAGCTGACCCTCGCGCAGGTAGCGGGCGGCGATCGAGCGGGCGATCGAGCGGCCGTGCCGGGCGCTGTGGTAGGCCACCACGTCCGCCTTGCCGATCAGTTCGGCGGCCCGCACGGTCATCAGGTCCGGGTCGCCGGGGCCGAGCCCGACGCCGTACAGCCGCCCCGACGTGCCGTCCCGGGGCGGTGTGCCGTCCTGATCCGGCATGGCGTTCTGACGGTCCGTCATTCCACCTCACTCGCAATCGCGTTGAGCGCGGCGGCGGCGATCGCACTGCCGCCGCGGCGGCCCCGGACCACCAGGTGCTCCAGGCCCGAGGGGTGGTCGGCCAGCGCCTGCTTGGACTCGGCGGCGCCGATGAAGCCCACCGGGACCCCGATCACGGCGGCCGGCCGCGGGGCCCCCGCCTCGATCATCTCCAGCAGCCGGAAGAGCGAGGTGGGGGCGTTGCCGACGGCCACCACCGCCCCCTCCAGTCGGTCGCGCCACAGTTCCATCGCGGCCGCGCTGCGGGTGGTGCCGAGTTCGGCCGCCAGGCCCGGCACGGCGGGGTCGGAGAGCGTGCAGATGACCTCGTTGTCGGCCGGCAGCCGCTTGCGGGTGACCCCGCTGGCCACCATCGACACGTCACAGAGGATCGGCGCGCCGGCCCGCAGCGCGGTGCGGGCGGCGGCGACCACGCCGGGCGTCCAGAGCAGGTCGGCGACCAGGTCGGTCATCCCGCAGGCGTGGATCATCCGCACGGCGACCTGGGAGACGTCGGCCGGCAGCCCGGCCAGGTCGGCCTCGGCGCGGATGGTGGCAAAGGACTCGCGGTAGATCGCCGCGCCGTCCTTCTCGTACTCGATCACGTGGTCCTCCGGGCCGCAGCGACCGCTGCCGCCATCTGTTGGTTCGTCACTTCGGTGGTGCCCGGGCCGCCTGGCCCGGCCTGGGGCCACCGGGAGATCCGGTAGCCGCCGCCGGTGGCCAGCACGTCCACCCAGTCCCCGGCCGGGTGCCCGCAGCGGCGCTCGCAGCCCGACCAGTGCACGGGGAGCCCGGCGGGCCCGACCGTACCGTCCAGGGCGGCGGCCGCCTCGGTCCGCACGTCGGCCAGCGACTTGGCTCAGCCGGGCGAGCCGGTGCAGGCGGTGGCCCGTTCCCAGGGCGTGCCGGGCACGGTCCGCAGGCCCAGCGCCGCCAGTTCCGGCAGCCGTTCGGCACCCGCGCCGGGCACGACCACGCTCCGCCAGGGGGTCACCCGCAGCTCGTCGCCGAGCGCGGCCAGCGCGCGCCACTGGTCGGCGCTGCCGCGGCCGAAGCGCAGGCCGACGGCGAGGCCGCCCGCGCAGGGTCCGACGGCGGGCGGGCGCTCGGACGGCTCGGACCAGGCCGGCAGCGGGCGCGGGACCAGCCCGAGCCGCTCGGCCAGCACGGTGCCGTCCGGGTCCGCCTCGCGGATCCGCCAGACGCCCGCGGCGGCGAGCCGGGCGAACTCCTCGGCCACCGCCAGGGCCGCGCGCGGGCCGTCGGCCACCTCGGCGCACCAGTGGGCCCGGCCCAGCCGCAGCAGGGCCGGGCGCGCGGCGGCGGGCTCGACGGGGGCCGGCGTCGTGTCGGTGGGGGTGGAGGGGACGGCGACCCGTGCGATCAAGGTCACATCGGCGTCGAGCGCGGCCACGTCACCCCACCCGTCGTCCAGGGCGAAGAGGAAGCGGCCGGAGAGCGCGCCGGCCGTCGGGCTCGCGCAGAGCAGCGCGTCCAGCGCGCGCACCCAGGGCCGCAGGTCGGGGCTCGTCCGGCGCGGGTCCGCCGGCTCACCGGCGCCGGTGGTCGGGGCATCGGAAGTCGGGGTGCCGGTGGCCGGGGCAGCGGCGGCGCGCAGGCCCGCCAGTGGGCTGGCGACGAGGTTGCGCACCCGGTCGTGCGAGTCCGAGGGGAGCAGGCCGACGGCCCGCAGCCGGGCGGCGAGTTCCGCGCCCGCGTCCGGCGCCAGGCCGCGCAGCTGCAGGTTGCCGCGCGAGGTGGCCTCCAGCGCGCCGTCGCCGAGCTCGGCCGCGGCGTCGGCCAGCGCCCGCGTCTGATCCCCCGCCAGCAGTCCCCCCGGCACCCTGACCCGGGCCAACGCCCCGTCATCGGCCGCGTGCAGCCGCATCGCCCCCGGACAGGCGTCGTCGCGCCCCCGACCGGCCCGTTCGGGGGCAGGCTCGAAGGCGGCGGGTGAGGGTGACATGGCCGCGAGCATACCGATGATCCGACCGGACGTATGCCCCGCACCGGGCGTGATCCACGTCTCCGCCCGGGGCCGGTCCAACGGGCCCCGGGCCCCGCGCCCCGGCCGGAGCGCAGAGCCCTGGGCGGACGGTCAGGCCTGGCCCGGGGTGGTCGCGGTGCCCGGGGCGCTCGGCGTGAGCAGCACGAAGTCGGCGCCGGCCGGGTCGACGCAGACGGCCAGCCGCCCGACGCCCGGAACGTCGGCCGGTCCCATCTGCAGCGTGCCGCCGTTCGCGGTGACCTTGGCGATCGAGGCGTCGCAGTCGGCGGACTGGAACACCGGGTGCCAGTAGGGGCGGCCCCCGGTCAGCGCCAGGTGCTCCGCCGGCAGCTGGAGCAGGCCGCCGTGCATCCGATCGGTCGGCAGGCCTGCGGGGGTGAGGATGGTGTAGGAGCCCTCGTCGCCACCGGGCATCGGCATGTCGCCGGCCTGCCAGCCGAGGACGCTGCCGTAGAACGCCTTGGCGCCGGCCGCGTCCGTCGTGTACAGCTCCACCCAGCAGAGCGCCCCCGGCGTGTCGGTGACCTCCATGCCCTGCATCGTGCCGGGCTGCCAGACCGCGAACTGGCCGCCCTGCGGGTCGGTGAGCTGGGCGATCCGGCCCGCGCCGTCGGCGTCGAACGGCTCGCCGCGCAGCGACCCGCCGGCCTTCAGGACGGCCTGCGCCGTGGCGTCGGCGTCGGCGGTGGTGAAGTAGGTCATCCAGGCCGACCGGGCTCCCTCCTCGGTCAGCCGGCCGATCGCGCCGATCGGCTTGCCGCCCAGCCGGAGCACCAGGTACCCGCCCTCCTCGGGGCCGAACTGCTCGGCCTCCCAGTCGAAGACGGCGGTGTAGAAGGCGGTCGCGGCGGCGACGTCGGCGGCGCCGAGGTCGACCCAACAGGGCGAGCCGGGGACGAAGTCGGTGGTGAGCACGGCGATTCCCTTCGCAGAACAAGCGATTCCTCGCGGACCAGGTCGTCCGGCGCCCAGCGTCGCACCCGGAACCGACAGCCGGCCGTCGACCCGCCGCTGCGACCGGGGTTTCTGACGCTCCGTCAGCTCTGCGGCGGGTCGTTCGGGAACCTCCGTTCGTTCGTGACTACGGGGCCGAGCGGGTACCCGAGGGTCCGGATGGCGATCACAGCGGCGGGAAGGACACCGAACCACCCATGAGCATCGAGGAACGGGACACCGACAGACCGGCCGCACCGGCGCGGGCCGCGGCCGGCGCACGGCTCGGCCGCGCCGCCAGGGCCGCCTGGGCGGACCGGCGGTGGCGGCCCGGGTCGCGCGCTGACGTGGCACGGGGCACGGCACGGCGCGGTGCTGGCCGCGGCCGCGGAGCGCGGGCGCGGCGGCCCTGGTGGAAGGAACTACCGGTCCTGGTGGGGATCGCGCTGATCCTGGCGCTGGGCATCAAGACCTTCTTCGTCCAGGCCTTCTCGATCCCCTCGGGCTCGATGGAGAACACCCTGCAGATCGGCGACCGGGTGCTGGTCGACAAGCTCACCCCGTGGTTCGGCGCCGAGCCGCAGCGCGGCGAGGTGGTGGTCTTCCACGATCCCGGCGGCTGGCTGGACGATCCGACCGCCACCGGGCACCAGGGCGGAGGCCTGCTGAGCGATGTCCAGCAGGCCCTCGCCGCGGTCGGGCTGATGCCCGCGGCCAGCGAGAAGGACCTGATCAAGCGGGTGATCGCGGTCGGCGGGGACACCGTCACCTGCCAGGCCGGCGGCCCGGTCAAGGTCAACGGCGTGCCGCTGGACGAGCCGTACATCCGCCCGGGCTCGACCCCGTGCGGCGAGCGCCCGGCGGGCACCGTCAAGGTGCCCGCGGGCCACCTGTGGGTGATGGGCGACCACCGCGACGACTCCCAGGACTCGCGCTACCACGTCCACGAGCCCGGGGGCGGCTTCGTGCCCGTGCAGAACGTGATCGGGCGGGCCTTCGTGGTGGCGTGGCCCATCCCGCACTGGTCCGGGATCCCGGTGCCCGCGACCTTCGACCAACGACGGCTCGGCGCCCCGGCCCCGGCCACGGCCCCGGGCAACGCCCTGGCGGCCGCCCCCCCCCCCCCCCCCCCGGCCCCCCCCCCCCCGCCCGCCGCGGGACTCCTCGGCGCACTGCCGCCGACCCTCTGGCGCCGCCGCCGCAGGTTGCGCGCGCTGTCCCGACGCACGGGCGACACGGCGGCGGTGACGACCGGGCGCTGACCGTCCCGGCGGGAGCCGAGCGATCCACGGCCCGACCACGGCCCGACCTGAGCCGCACCCGGTGGGAACCGGGTGCGGCTTTCCGTCATCAGACCGTGTTCGGCACGCTGCCCCGCGTGAAACTGGAGCGGCAGGACGGCAGTTGACACCTGGCGGCCCGATATCCGGGAAATCGCCACGCGTCGATCCTGCGGCGCTAGCATCCTGCGCGGGGCGGATCGAGGCCGATCCGGACCGCCGGCAACTGCGGCTGAGAGGGCTCAACTCCCGTGCTCACGCGTGTTCCTGACTGGTCGTTGGCAATCGACTTCGGCACCTGCTTCAGCACCGCGGCCACCCGCGTGGAGCCGGACGGCACCGCGCGGGCCGTGGAGATCGAGAACAGCCGCTACCTGCCCTCGCTGGTCTGCCTGGACGACGCCGGCACCCTGCTGACCGGTCGCGCCGCGGCCCAACTCGCCGCCCAGCGGCCCGAGCTGGCCGAGCAGGCCCCCAAGCGGGCGCTGGTGCGCCAGGAGGCGGTCCTGCTGGGCGGCCGCGAGTTCGCCACCGCCGACCTGGCCGCGGCCGTGCTGCGGCGGGCCGCCGAGGCGGCCGCGGCCGAACACGGCGGACGGCCGCCGCGCGGCACCGTCCTGACCCATCCCGCCGACTGGTCGCCCGTCGAACTCGCCCGCCTGACCCACGCCGCCGACCTGGCCGGACTGTCGGTTCCCGAGCTGGTGCCCGAACCCGTGGCGGCCGCCCGCTACCACGCCGCCCGCACCGCACCGCCGCCGCACGGCGCGATCGCCGTCTACGACCTGGGCGGCGGCACCCTGGACACCGCCGTCCTCGACTGGGACGGCACCCGCTTCAGCGCCACCGCGGTGGCCGGCGACCCCGACTTCGGGGGCCGCGACCTCGACCAGGCCCTGCTGGACCTGCTCCGCGAACGCGCACTGGACCTCGATCCCCGGCCCTGGCAGCGGCTCTGGGACGCCACCACCCCCACCGCCCGCCACCAGCAGTCCGCCCTGCGGGCCGCGTTGACGCTCGCCAAGGAGGCGCTGTCGAGCACCGCGACGGTCTACCTGACGGTGCCCGGCTACCCCGAGCCGTTCGTGGTGCAGGGCGGCGAGTACCGGGAGGCGATCGCCCCGGCCCTGTCGTCCTCGGTCGCGCTGCTGGAGCGCACCGTGGCCCGGGCCGGCCGCACCCCCGGCGACCTGCACGCCCTGGTCCTGGCGGGCGCCGCCAGCCGCACTCCGCAGGTCTCGGACCTGATCGCCGCCCGGCTCGGGCGGCTGCCCGAGATCGCCGCGGATCCCAAGGCGTCGGTCGTCCTGGGCGCGCTCACCGAACCGCCGTCCACTCCGCGGGACCCGGCGCAGGAACAGGGGCCGCAGCAGCGGCCGGACGAGGGACCCGCCCGGCGGTGGGCGGTGACCCGTTACCCGGACGAGGTGGACCCGCACCTCGACGGCCGCCTGATCCGCTGACCGTCTCCCGTCTCCCGTCTCCCGCCGTCACCGCCCAGCCGCTCCCCCGCTCCCCCGCCTGGTCCCACCCGTGCCCGCGATCACCGAGGACCCGCATGAACATCGTGATGCTCGGCCACAGCGCCGCCGGCAAGACGAGCTACCTCTCCCTGATGTACGCGGCCATGTGCGACGGGGTGGAGGGGCTGACCCTGGGCACCGCCGACCCGGCGGCGCACCGCTCGCTGGTCAACGGCGCCGGCGCGATCCTGCGCGGCAGCTACCCGCGGGCCAGCGACCGGCGCCAGGCGTACGAGTTCGTGCTGCGTCACCAGGGCGCCGACGTCTTCCCGTTCCGCTGGACCGACCACCGTGGCGGGGCCCTGACCGAACTGCGCTCCGCCAGCGCGCAGGCCCGGCAGTTGCACGAGGACCTGGTGGCCGCGCAGGGCATCGTGCTCTTCGTCGACGCCCTGCACCTGGCCACCGACCCCGAGGCCCCCGAGGCGGTCCGCCGGCTGATCGTGCGGGTGCACCAGGCCGTGGACGCGCGCGAGGAGACGCTGACGCCGCTGGTCATCGCGCTCACCAAGACCGACCTGGTCGACCTGGGCGCCCCCGGCGGCGAGGAGCGCTTCGTGGGTCCCTTCCTGCCGCTGATCGAGGCCGTCGCCGGGACCCGGCACATCCAGGGCGCCTTCATCCCGCTGGTCTGCGGGCCGGAGCCGGAGAACGTGGTGCTGCCGGTGCTCTGGACGCTGCGCTTCGGCATCCTGGGGCGGGCCATGGAACTGAGCGCCTCCATCGAACGGCTGGTCGCCTCCGCGCAGTACGCCGACGCGCGCGACACCGTGTGGGACCGGATCGGCAGTTGGTGGACCGACCAGCCCTCCTGGGCCTCGATGCGCGACCGCGCCCGGGCCGAGGCGGCCGGCGAACTCGCCCGCCTGCAACCGCTGGTGGCCCCCGCCGACCGGCTGGCCGAACTACTGGAGGACGTCCTGGCGTTCTGAGTCCCCGCCGCCACCACCCGCACCCACCACCCGCGCACGACCGAGACGAGGAACGAGGGCACCGACGATGGCCGTACCGACGATCACCATGACGATGCTCGGGGCCAGCGGCTCCGGCAAGACCGCGTACCTGCACGGGATGTACAACCGGCTCTCCTCCGGGGTCCAGGGCTACTACCTCTACACCATCGACCCCGACCAGGACCTCGACCTCGCCGACCACTGGTCGCTGCTGCGGCGCAACGGCACCATGCCGAAGGCGACTTCGGAGGAGCCCCGGCGCTACGACTTCATCTTCCGCCGCGGCATGCGCGACCTCGTGGAGATCGACTGCACCGACTTCCGCGGCAACGCCGCCCTCGACCGCCGCGGATCGGCCGCCGACGTCCACCTGCTGGAGCAGCGACTGGCCGCCTCCGACAGCATCGTGCTGGTGCTGGACTCGGAGCACGTGGCCCAGTGGGTCCGGGCCGGCACGCCGGGCAGCCTGGACCGCGATGACGACCCGATGGAGATCGCCCGCTTCAGCCGGGCCATCTCCGGCGTCTTCACCGCCCGCAAGCGCGAGGGCGGGCCGAGCCCGGCGATCGTCGTGCTGCTCACCAAGGTCGACCTGCTGTCCGGGCTGACCGGCATGACGGCCGCCGAGGCCCTGGTGGCCGTCGCGAAGAACCTCGGCAAGCTGGTCCCCGCGCTCGCCGACGACCAGGCCGAGGGGGTGACGGTGGCGCTCTGCCCCGTCCAGCTCGGCAACTTCGGCGCCGCGCGGCTGGAGCGGGTGGACTCGCGGGCGATCAACCCGAAGAACCTCCACCTGCCGATCGTCTTCAGTCTGCGGCACTACCTGACCGAGGGGATCGCCCGCAACCAGGAGGCCATCCGGGAGCTCACCGCCGGACTGGACTCCAGCCGCAGCGAACTGGCCGCGCTGAGCCGGGGGTTCATGGGCGGATTCTTCCAGGGCGCCCGCAAGACGGCCGCGCAGCTGGAGATCGAGCGGCTGCTGACCCAGGGCACGGTGACCAACGCGATGCTGCAGCAGGCCCAGGAGAAGTGCCGCGAGCTGGACCGGGAACTGCGCGGGATCGCGATCTACCGCGACGGCCGACTGCTGACGGACTGAGCCATGACCACTCCTCAGCACCCCCGACCCGGCTACGGCGACTGGTCGGCGGTGATCTACGGGCGCACCTTCCGGGTCGACCAGTGGTGGCGCGCGCTGCCCACCGGGATCGATCGGCAGGGTCCGGTGGGCCGTGCGGTGCGGGCCGCCGTCGCGGGCGGCGACCGGCTGGAGCAGGGGCCGCGGTTCCTGCTCCAGCGCGACGAGCACGGCGTCCTGGTCGGCGCCGCCTGCGAGTTCACCCCGCTCAGCACGACCATGGGCCACGACCGGTTCGGCCGTCCGCTCTACGGCTTCGTCGGCTGGTACAGCCGCACCCCGGCGACCGCCCGATTCCCCGGGCTGACCGAGCTGGCGGCCGGCTTCGAGCGGTGGGCCGCCCCCGTCTACCAGGAGTGGGTCACCCGCACCTGGCAGGCCGTCGACCGGCTGGAGGCGGAGCCGTGCGCCACCGCCCCGCGGCCCGCGCCCTGGGGGCCCGAACCGGCGGCGCCCGGACCGGCCGAGCTGACGGCCGCCGGCGGCTGGCGCCCCGCCCGCGCCGGCTACGCGCACCTGCTGCCGCGCTCGCAGGCCGGCCCGCTCTGGGCCTCGGCCCGCACGGCCGCGCGCGAACGGTGCGTGCTGGTCACCGGCTGGCAGCGCCGCTCGGACGCCGACCTGCGCCGCATCACCCACCTCTGCAGTGCGGACGCCACCGGGTACGAGCTGGTGGTGGTCCCGCCCCCACGTCCCGCGGCGCCGCCCCGCGGGGCCGGAGCGGCGTCCGGACCGGCATCCGGACCACAGTCCGGATCCAGGCAGGCGGCGTACGACCGGCCGGATCCGGACCACCCCCGGGACGAGGGGGACACCCCCTGGTACCGGGGAGCCGTCGACGCGGTCTCCGGGGCCTTCGACCGGCTGATCGGATGCGGCCCGCCGGACGAGGCCGACCACCGGCCGCCCCCGTCGCCGCCGACGTCACCCGTCCCACCGCCGCGCTCCGGCGGCCACCGGCGCGAGCCGGTCCGGGAGGGCCGCCCCGACAAGCCGGGATGGGCCCCCTGGTCATCGAACCGGGGGCGCCGCCCGAGCGAGGGGGCGGGCGGCGCCCCCGTCCCACCGCAGGGGCCGAGCGGCGGGACGGCACCGGCCGCGCGGCGTCCGCAACCGCCCAGCGCGGAGCGGCCACTGTTCGATCGGACCGCCTCCGCGGACCCGCAACAGGCCGACTACTCGGGCATGTTCGGCGGCTTCGACGAGCCCGCCCCGGCAACCGAACCAGCAACCGAGCCAGCACCCCGCACCACCGCCCCGCCCGCCGACGGCTCGCCCACCGACGGTCCGCCCGCCGTCACCCCGTCCGGCGACGGCGCCGGGCCCCGCACCGAGACCGAGACCGACCCCGACACCACTCCCCCCGGAGGCGCGTCATGACGTCACCGCACAGCACGGTCCCCCTGAACGAGCAGGTCCTGGGCTTCGCCGCCCGGGCAGCCGAACTGCTGGCGGGCGCGGCGTCCCCCCAGGACGACACCACCTCGCCCCGGTTGGCCGAGGCGATCCGCGCCGAAGCGGCCAGGACCGCGGGCGGCGCGGCCTGCCTGGTCGTGGTCGGCGAGAAGAAGCGCGGCAAGAGTTCCCTGATCAACAGCCTGGTCCGCAGCTGGGAGCTGCTGCCGGTGGACGCCGACGTGTCGACCGGCGTCCATGTGACGGTCCGCCACGGCGACCGCCCGCGCGCCACCGCCTTCCTGCTCCCCGCCGCCCCCCTCGACGGAACCGCACCGCAGGCGACCCCCGCCGGGCCGACCCCCGCGGACGGGGTCGGCCCGGACGGGCTGCGCCCGGAGCCGATCGAGCTCGACCAGCTCGCCCGGTTCGCGGCCGTCGACCCGGTCACCGGCCGCACGGAGCGCGCCGACGTCCACCACGTGGAGGTCGCACTGCCCGCACCGCTGTTCGCCACCGGGCTGGAGCTGGTGGACACCCCGGGGGTCGGCGGCCTGGTCAGCGGGCACGCCCACCTGGCCCTGGCGGCCCTGGAACAGGCCGACGCACTGGTCTTCGTCGTCGACGGCTCCAGCGAACTGACCCGCTCCGAACTGGAGTTCCTGGCCCAGGCCACCGAACGGACCGCCGAGACCGTCTTCGTACTCACCAAGACCGACAGCCACGACGCGTGGCCGACCGTCCTCGAACGCAATCGCGAACTGCTCGCCCAGCACGCGCCCCGGCACAGCGCGGCTCCCTGGTTCCCGGTGAGCAACCGGGCCCGGCGGGACGCCGAGGCCGCCGCCGAGGCCGGGCCGGCGGCCGAGGCGGCCCTGCTGCTGGAGGACAGCGGCTTCGAGGCGCTGGAGAAGGTGCTGGCCGAGCGGATCGCCGCGCGGGCCGGCGAGTTGCGGCTGGCCAACCTGGTGCACGTCACGCTCTCCGCGCTCGCGGCGCCGCTCGCGGGCCAGAAGCGCCGGCTGCGCTCGCTGCAGCAGGACCCGTTCCTGGCCGCCGAGGTGCAGCGCACCGAGCAGTCGCTGCGCGCCCTGCAGTCGGAGGGGGCGCAGTGGCGCCGGCTGCTGTCGATCGGCGCACGGGACCTGAAGAACGCGCTGCAGCTGGACTTCCGCCGCAACCTCAACGACCTGCGCCAGTTGGCCGAGCGCCAGATCGCGACCACCGGCCCGGCCGCGCTGGCCCAGGAGTTCCCCGCCGAACTCGAGGCGCAGGTGGAGGCGGTCTGGCTGGAGGTGGACGCCACCACCCGGCGCGGGTTGACCGCGCTGGTCGAGGCGGTGCGGCGGGAGTGTGCCGAGGTGCTGGCCCACGATCTCGCTCCCGGTCCGGTGCCCGAGGACGACACTCCGCTGCTGCGGGCCCAACGGGACGCCGGTCCGGTGGAGATGGTCCGCTCCACTCACCAGGAGGGCGGTCCGCTGGGCCTGTTGGAGAACCTGGTGCCCTCGCTGAGCACCGCCGGACTGGCGGCCGGCGTGGTCGCGATGATGACCAGCAGCGTGCTGCTGCCGATGGCCGCGGGCTACGCGATGCTGGCGGTGATGACCCGACGACGCCGCCAGCGCGCCGAGTTGGGCCGCGCCCGGGGCGACGCGACCCGGCACCTCAACCGGGTGCTGGCCGAGCTCGGCACCGAGATCCCCTCGCAGATCACCATCCGGGTGGACGAACTCGTCGACGGGCTCACCGACGCCCTCGACCAGGGACTGCTCACCCAGCGGGGCCGCCTGGAGAGCGAACTCACCGACTACCGGCGGAACCTGGCAGCCTCGGCCGCCGAACTGGAGGTCGCCCGCGAGCACACCCGGCGCCGGGTGGAGACGCTGCAACGGCTGCGCGCCGAGGGCCTGGCGCTGACCCGCGCGCTGGGCTTCCCGCTGGTCGACGACGGGACCGCGCGGCAGCCGGCGGACTCCGTCGCAGCAGCCGGGTGAGGTGTCGGTGAGCGGCGGGGCCGTGGACAGCGGGCCGGCGGGCGACCGGCGGGACCACGCCGAGCCCCTGAGCACCGCGCCCGCCGCCGGTGAGCTGGTCGCGCTGACCGCCGCGCTCTGCCGGCAGTTGGACCCGCTGCTGCCACCCGGTGCGACGGCCGACGCCGTGCGCGCGCTGCGCGCCCGGCTCGCCGAGCCCGGCCTGCGGGTGGCGGTCGGCGGGCGGATGGGCGTCGGCAAGACCACCCTGGTCAACGCCCTGCTCGCCCGCAGGCTCGCGGCCAGCGCGGCCACCGAGTGCACCACGGTGGTGGCCCGGTTCCGGGCCGGTCCGCAGAACCGGGTGCGGGTGCGGCTGCGGGACGGCGGCGCCCGGTGGACGGCCGGGCGTCCGGGCGGCGGGATCCCGCGCGACCCCCGCGCGCTCCGGGCC
>NZ_BAAALF010000039.1:0-31476 GCF_039528135.1 Kitasatospora nipponensis
GCCGATCGCGGGCGGTGGCCGCGGCGCCGGCGGTGACGCCGCCACCGGCCTGCCCGCCGGGCTGGGCCGCCGCGGCCGTCCGGGTCCCGCCGGCGGCCGGGGTGCCGTGGTTCTTCTGGAACCACGCGCCGCCCGCGAAGGCGCCGGCCGCGATCACGCCGCCGGCCAGCATCAGGGTCAGCCAGGGCAACTTGCGGCGCGGCGGGGCCGCCAGCTCCGCGGTGATGTCCCGGGCGTCCGGCGCGGTGGCCAGCAGCTCGGCGTACGCCGCGTTGCTGCCGGAGAGCGCGCCCGCGGCACTGACCGCGCCGACCGCGCTCACCGCGCCGACCGGGCTCACGCCCGCGTGCTGGGCGGCGCCCTCCGCGGTCGCCACGGCGGGCAGCCGGACCGTGTCGTCGGCCCGGACCAGGTCACTGTTGTTGGTAGGCATGGGCTCTGACTGCTCCCGCTCGTCTCGCTCGGTGATCATGACTGACCAGGGGTCGTTCCGGTGGCCATCGGGCGCCTCACTCGTGCCGCAGGGCGTCGATGGGCCGCAGCGAGGCGGCCCGGTTGGCCGGGTAGCTGCCGAAGAAGAGGCCGATCGCCACCGCGATCCCGAAGGCCCCGAGCACCGAGGACGGGATCACCACCGGTTTGATCCCGACCACGCTGAAGTGCGAACCGACGATCCCCGCGACCACCCCGAGCCCGGCGCCGATCACCGAGAGCAGGGTCGACTCGGTGAGGAACTGGCCCAGGATGACGCCCTTGGGCGCGCCCAGTGCCTTGCGGATCCCGATCTCCCGGGTCCGCTCGGTCACCGTGACCAGCATGATGTTGGTGATCCCGATCCCGCCGACCAGCAGCGAGATCGCGGCCACCGCGCCGAGCAGCACCGTGAAGGTCTTGCCGGTGCTCTCCCGGGCGGTGAGCAGCGAGGTCTGGTTGCTCACCCGGAAGTCGAGCTTGGTGGGGTCGGTCAGCGAGTGCGTCCCCATCAGGATCTGGGTGATCTCGGACTGCGCGGCCGTCGTGGTGTCGGCGGAGGTCGCCTGCACCAGGATCTGGCTGACCGAGCTGAAGCCGGTGAAGGCGTTCTGCACGGTCGGCAGCGGCGCGATCACCACGTCGTCCGGGTCGGTGAACCCGGTGCTGCCCTTGGCGGTCAGCACGCCCACCACGGTGAACGGGGTGCCGCCGATGCTGATGCTCCTGCCGACCGGGTCCTCGGTGTCGAAGAGCTGCTGGGCGGTGGTGGAGCCGAGCACCGCGACCTTGCGCGAGTTGAGCACGTCGTCGTTGCTGAAGTAGTCGCCGTGCTGGATCTTCTGGTTGGAGGTCTCGAAGTACGCCGGGTAGGTGCCGACGATCGAGCCCGGGGTGTAGGAGACGTCCCCGTACACCGCGGCGGCGCTGGTGGTGACCACCGGGGCGACCGACTTGATGTCCGGCGCCTGGCTCTGGTCGGCCAGCGCCTTGGCGTCGTCCACGGTGAGCTTCTTGACGGTGCTGCTGGTGCGCGCCCCGCCGGAGGTGCCGGCGGAGACGGTCAGCGAGTTGGTGCCCAGCGCGGTGATCGAGTTCTTCACCGCGACCGAGGAGCCGTTGCCGACCGCGAGCAGCAGGATCACCGAGGCGACGCCGATCAGCACGCCGAGCATGGTGAGCGCCGAGCGCACCTTGTTCGCCGCCAGGCCCGCGAGGGCGAAGCGGATCATCTGGAACAGCATCATCGTCGACCACCGATCAGTTCGCCCTGACCGCCGGGGCTCTGGTGCGCTCCGGCGAGCTGGGCGGCCAGCACCGGCGGGGGTCCGGCGACCGGTCCCTGCCGGACGTCGGAGATCACCTGGCCGTCCACGAGCCGCAGCACGCGCTTGGCGTGCGCGGCCACCTCGTCCTCGTGGGTGATCAGCACGACCGTTCGTCCGGTCGCGTTCAGCCCGTCGATGATCGCCAGGACCTCGCTCGTCGAGCGGGTGTCCAGGTTTCCGGTCGGCTCGTCGGCCAGCAGCATCGCCGGCGCGGTGACCAGCGACCGGGCGACGGCGACGCGCTGCTGCTGGCCGCCGGAGAGCTCGTTGGGCTTGTGGTCGGCCCGGTCGCCGAGTCCCACCAGCGCGAGTGCCGCCAGCGCGCGCTTGCGCCGCTCGGCGGCCCGCACGCCCGCGTAGGCGAGCGGGAGCTCGACCTGGGCGAGCGCGGTGGTGCGCGGCACCAGGTTGAACGACTGGAAGATGAAGCCGATCTTGCGGTTGCGCACCAGCGAGAGCTGCTGCTCGTCCAGGTGGCCGACGTCGATGCCGTCCAGCAGGTAGCGGCCGGCGGTCGGCACGTCCAGGCAGCCCAGGATGTTCATCAGGGTCGACTTGCCGGAGCCCGAACTGCCCATCACCGCGACGAAGTCGCCCTGCTCGATGTCCAGGCTCACGCCCATCGGCTCGCCGGTCTCCGGGTCGCTGGGCCCGCGCAGCGCGTGCACGGTCGCGTCGCCGTGGCCGTAGGACTTGGTGAGCCGGCGGACCTGGATGACCGGTGGCGTCGGCTGCCCGGCCGGCCGGCCCTCGTGCGGGCCGGACTCCTCCAGGCCGGCCAGGGCGTCGGCCGCGGCCGCTGCTCGGGACCGACGGCCGCGGGTACCGCGGGCCATCAGTTGCCGCCCCGCGCGCCGCCGCTGCCACCGCCGCCGGTGCGGGCACCGCCGCCACCGCCGAAGCCGCCGCCACCGGTCAGTCCGCCACCGCCGGGGAAGGCGCCGCTCGGGAACCCGTTGCTGCCACCGGTGGTCGCCGAGGCGATCTGCACCTTGTCACCGGCGTTCAGACCGGAGACCACCTGCACGGTGGAGTCACCGACCACGCCGACCGTCACGGTCACCCGCGAGGTGGTGCCGTCCGGCTTGACCACGGTCGCGGTGCGGCTGGTGCCGGTGCCCGCGAGCGCGGCCGCCGGGACCGAGAGCGCGTCGTCGGCCTCGCCGGTGACCACCGAGATGGTCGCGCTCAGGCCGGTGCGCAGCTTGCTGGTGTCGCCGGCGATCTGCAGCACCGCGCTGTACTGCACCGAGCCGGAGCTGCTCGAGGTGGGCAGCGAACTCACCGACAGCACCGAGGCGTTGAGCTTGGTGTCGGACTGCGCGTTGAGCGTGACGGTGGCCCCCTCGCCCTTCTTGAGCTTGAGCGAGTCGAGCTCGGAGAAGGCGGCGGTGACCTGCATGCCGGTCGGGTTGGTCAGCACGATGAAGCCGGAGGGCGTGCTGGACGTGGAGGAGCTGGTCTTGCTGCTCGACGTGCTGCCGCCGGAGCTGCCGGAGCCGGAGCCGCCCGAGCTGCCGGTGCTGCTCCCGGTGCCCGAGACGGTGTCGCCGACCTTGTTGGCGATGGAGGCGACCGTGCCGTTCTCCGAGGCGGTGAGCGTGGTGCCGCCGAGCGCGGTCTGCGCGTTGGTCAGGTTGGTCTGCGCGGTGGCGAGCTGCTGCTGGGCCTGCGTCACCTGCTGCTCGGCCTGGGCCACCTGGGCGTCGTCCACCTTGGTGGTGGTGACGGTGGTGTACTGCGGCGCGGGGGTCGCGGCGCGGCCGCCACCGGTGCTGCCGCCGGTGCCACCGCCGCTCGTGCCGCCGTTACCGCCACCGGTGGTGCCGGTGGTGCCGGCGCCGCCGGAGGTGTCGCCGAGCGGGGTGCCCGTGGTGCCGCCGGTACCGGTGCCGGTGCCGCCCGCCGCGCCGCCCGTGCCGGTGCCGCGGGTGGCGGTCGGGGACGGGGAGGTCGAGGGGCTCGGCGAACTGCTCGCGGAGGGGCTCGGGTTCGGCGAGGTCAGCGACGCCTGCACGGTGCCGTTGCCCTGCACCGGCACCTGGGTGGTCGTGGTGGTCCCCGCCTGGGCCTTGGTCAGGTTGGCCTGGGCGCTGGTCAGCCCGGCCTGCGCCAGGGCCACCGCGCCGTTGGCGGCGGTGACGGCCTGCTGGGCGTTCGAGGTGTCGACGGTGGCGAGCACCTCGCCCGCCGTCACCGTGTCACCGACCGCCACCTTGATCGCCGTCAGCTTGCCGCCGGTCACGAAGTCCTGCCCGGTGTCGGCAGGAGAGGAGAGGGTGCCGGATCCGGACACGGTGGCCAGGACCGTCCCCTTGGCCACGGTCGCGGTCCGGGTCGTCTGCTTGCTGGTGGCCGCACTGCTGGTGCTGTTCACCGTGGTGTAGGCCAGCGCGCCCCCCGCGAGGAGGGCCACGCCGAGCACTGAGTTGACGAGGACGGCGCCACGCCGTCGGGGGAGGACCTTCATAGCGCACAAGAGTCGCCCGGTGCTCTTGCGAAGTCCTGAGCGGCGGCTGGTGGTTTGCTGAATCGTGCGCGCCGGTCACCCCCGGACAGAACCGGACAGAGGGCCGCCCCCTTGGCCCGTTCCCAACACGCCGTTGGGACAACTCCCAGGGATTTCCCAGCCATCTGGTGCAGAGGCTTCACACCCCTCGGGTGTCCGGTTCGGCCCGCCCGGACGGGGGCCCGGAGAAACTTGCGGGGCGCGCACTATTGCGCACCCCGCACTTTTCACTAGAGTGGAGTCATGGCCAGCGAGCAACCGCAGGAGCGACCCGATCAGCCGCGACCCCGGGGCGCGGCCGGGCTGCGGGAGCGCAAGAAGCTGGCCACCCGGGACGCGTTGAGCTGGGCGGCGCTGCGCCTGGCACTGGAACGGGGGCTGGAGAACGTCCGGGTCGAGGAGATCGCGACCGAGGCCGGTGTCTCCCCGCGGACCTTCAACAACTACTTCTCCAGCAAGTACGAGGCCATCGTCTCCCGGCACGTCGACCGGACCCGGCGGAGCGCGGCGACCCTGCGCGAACGACCGGCCGACGAACCGCTCTGGGAGGCCCTGCAGTACGCCGCCCTGCCACCCTTCGAAGGCCCGGATCAGGCTCCCGACCCGAGCTGGACCAGCGCCCTGCGACTGATGCTCGCCGAGCCCGCCCTGCAGGGCGAGTTCCGGCGTGCCGCCCTGACCGCCGGCGCCGAGCTGGCGACCGCGGTCGCCGAGCGGACCGGCACCGACGTCGAGCGCGACCTCTATCCCCACCTGGTGGCGGCGGCCGTGCTGGCCGCCCAGCAGACCGCCAGCGACCGCTGGCTGTACGCCGATCCGCCGGTCCCGCTGACCCCGCTGGTGCGCGAGGCCCTGACCCTGCTGGCCGCCGGCCTGCCGGACCCCTCGGTCGGCCGCCCGCACTGACCCGGCTCCACCGACCGCGCCGCCTCACCGCACGTCCGGTCCCCCTCACACGTCACCGCACCGCCCCGCCCCTACCCACCCCTGCCCGGACACCGATCCGAGCGGGTCCGGGGCGCTGTCCGCCATGCCTTCGCACCCTTCGACAGAGGACTTCCGATGATCATGGACACAGATGTCGTCATCGCCGGCGGCGGCCCCAACGGGCTCATGCTGGCAGCCGAGTTGAGCCTGGCCGGCGTCCGGCCCGTGCTGCTGGAGCAGCTGGCCGAGCCCAGCCGGGCCCCCCGGGCCAACGGCCTGGTCGGCCAGGTGATCCGACTGCTCGACCACCGTGGCCTCCTCGAGCCGTTCGGTGGCGCCCCCGGGACCCCTCGGCCGGCCCCGCACCACGTCTTCGGCGCCTTCCCGCTCGACCTCACCGTGCTCGACACCAACCCGCTGCACACCCTGTTGTGCCCGCAGCTGCGGATGGAGCAGGTCCTCCAGGAACGGGCCGACACGCTCGGCGTGGAGATCCGCCGGGGGCACGAGCTGCTCACCCACACCCAGGACGAACAGGGGGTCACCCTCCAGGTCCAGGGCCCGGACGGCACGTACCGGTTGCGCACCCGCTTCCTGGTCGGCTGCGACGGCGGTCGCAGCACCGTGCGCAAGCAGGCCGGCATCGCCTTCCCCGGGGTCAGCGGGCCCGACGTCGTCTCGCGGACGGCGCACGTCACGCTGCCCGAGGCGCTGCTGGTACCGGGGACCGGCGAGCTCGACGTGCCCGGCTTCGGCCGGATCCGGCCCTTCACCCACACCCGCACCGAGCGCGGCGTGTTCGTCTTCGCGGCCGTGGAGCCCGGCAAGCCGCTGGTCAGCACCCTGGAGTGGGCCGACCCGGCCAGCGGCCCGGCGCCGCGGGAGCAGGACGGGGCACCGATGACCCTGGAGGAGCTCGCGGCCAGCGCGCACCGGGTCCTGGGCGTCGAACTGCCGCTCGCCGCACCGACCTCGGCCGGCCCGCACCTGCTGCGCCGCGTCCTGGGCGG
This sequence comes from Kitasatospora nipponensis, assembly GCF_039528135.1. NCBI lineage: Bacteria > Bacillati > Actinomycetota > Actinomycetes > Kitasatosporales > Streptomycetaceae > Kitasatospora > Kitasatospora nipponensis. Next base: position 6,246 of record NZ_BAAALF010000039.1, read on the forward strand.
CAACACCCGGCTCGCCGAGCGCTACCGCGAGGGGCGGGTGCTGCTCGTCGGCGACGCCGCGCACGTGCACTCCGCGGTCGGCGGACCGGGCCTCAACCTCGGCCTCCAGGACGCGGCCAACCTCGGCTGGAAGCTCGCCGCCGAGGTCCAGGGCTGGGCCCCGCCCGGCCTGTTGGACAGCTACCACGCCGAGCGGTACCCGGTGGGCGAGCGGGTCTTCATGCACTCGCAGGCGCAGAGCGCGATCATGGCGCCCGGTCCGGGGATCACCGCACTGCGCGTGCTCTTCGGCGAGCTCCTGCAACGCCCGGAGAACGTGCGGCACATCGCGGAGACGATGGCCGGCTCCGACGTCCGCTACCAGGCTCCGCCGGGCTCGCACCCGCTGGTCGGCCGGTTCAGCCCCGAGCTGTCCCTGAGGGTGGCCGGCACGGCCGTCCGCCTCGCCGAACTGCTGCGCAACGGACGGCCGTTGCTGCTCGACCTGGCCGGACAGGCCACGCTGACCGACCCGGCCGCACCGTGGCGGGACCGGGTGGACGTGGTCACCGCGACCTGCGAGGCCCCGCCGGCGGCCGCGCTGCTGATCCGCCCGGACGGCTACCTGGCCTGGGCCGCCGCGACCGACGCGCCGCCCGCCACGGCAGCCGCCCCGCTGCGGGAGGCGCTGGCGACCTGGTTCGGGCCGCCGACGGCCCCGTGACCCACCGGCCCTACGGCGTCAGCCGGTTCGGCCCGCGGAAGAGGAAGGTCGCCTCCCGCAGCGAGGGCAGCCCGAGCAGCACCATCACCACCCGGCCCAGGCCCAGCCCGAACCCGCCGTGCGGCGGGCAGCCGTAGCGGAAGCAGTTCAGGTAGTCCTCGATCGGGCCGGTGGCCATGCCCTTCTCCGCCGCCTGCCGTAGCAGCACGTCGTGCCGGTGCTCGCGCTGCGCGCCGGTGGTGATCTCCAGCCCCTTCCAGAGCAGGTCGAAGCTGGCCGTCACCTCGGGCTGCTCGCCGCGGCGCTGGTGGTAGAAGGGGCGGATGCTCGCCGGGTAGTCGGTGACGAGGACGAACTCGTGGCCGCTCTGCTCGCGCACGTACGCCGCCAGCGCGCGCTCGCCCTCCGGGTCGAGGTCCACCTTCTCGCCGCCCGGGTCCCAGCCGCGGGCCCGCAGGATCTTCTGCGCCTGCGCCATGGTCAGCCGGGGGAACGGCAGTTGCGGCACCGTCACGGTGACGCCGAACTGCTCCCGGATCTCCTCGCCGTGCCGCTCGGCCACCGCGGCCAGGGTGTGGGCGAGCATCCGCTCCTCGAAGTCCATGACCTCCTCGACGCCGGTGGTCCAGGCGAGTTCGACGTCCACGCCGGTGAACTCGGTGGCGTGCCGGGAGGTGAAGGAGGGTTCGGCACGGAAGACCGGGCCGACCTCGAAGACCCGGTCGACGCCGGCCGCGATCGCCATCTGCTTGTAGAACTGCGGCGACTGGGCCAGGTAGGCGCTGCGGTCGAAGTAGTCCAGCCGGAAGACCTCGGCCCCGGACTCCGAGGCGCTGCCCATCAGCTTCGGTGTGTGCAGCTCGGTGCAGCCCTCGGCGTGGGCGAAGGAGCGCATGGCCGCCTCCACCGTGCTCTGCACGGCGAGGAGCAGTGCGCCGGCCGGTCGCCGGCGCAGGTCGAGGAAGCGCCAGTCGAGCCGGTGCTCGATCCCGGAGCGCTCGTCGACCGGCAGCGGGCCCTCGGCCCGGGCCAGTACCTCGACCCGCTCCGGGACGATCTCCACGCCGTGCAGCCTGACGACCGGGTTGGCCACCACCGTGCCGGTGATCCGCACCGCCGACTCGACGGTGAGCGCGTCGAGTTCGGCCTCGATCGGGTCCGCCGGCCCGCCCCGCCGATGGGTCAGCTGGGCGGTGCCGGTGTGGTCGCGCACGAGGACGAACTGCATCGCGCGCTGCAGGCGCAGGGTGTTCACCCAGCCCGCGACGGTCACGGTCCGCCCCACGTGCTGGGCCAGGTCACGGACCAGGACGCGGCGCGGCACCGGCGGCGGGGACGCCGCGGCTGCCGGGAGGGGCGGGGTTGGCGGAGCCAGGGGGGTGGGGTGCGTCGGGTGGATCATCGCAGTCCTCCGGGGACGTCGGCTGATCCCTTGGAAGTACGGGCGAGAAGGGTGACTCGCGGTGCCACCGTACTTTCGCCGTCGCCGTGGAGGGCGGCGGCCTCATTGTGGGCCAACGCTCCGGAGTGTCTTCGTCCCGGGGTGCGAGTCCGCCTTCACAGCTGCCGGCGGCTCTCTCGGCTCGCATGGTCCCGCGACTACTCGTCTCCATCAGCGCGTTGCCGAGGAGCATAGGCAGGTCCGCGAGCCGCGGGCAAGGACATTGATGCCGGTCAGGGCGCCGGTCAGGCCCCGCACGCGCAGGCGGCGGTGTCGGTGTCGGTGGCGGCGTCGGTGTCGGCCGTCCCGGTGGCACCGCAGCAGGCGTCGCCGGCGTCGGTGGCGCTGCTGCCGAGCCGGTCGGCGTCCGCCTTGACGACGTAGACCTCCCACGGCTCCCGGCCCGGACCGTGCACCCAGACCTTGTCCTGCACCGCGTAGCAGCAGGAGGTGTCCCTCTCCTCGACGGTGGCCAGGCCGGCTCCGGCCAGCCGGCCGGTGGCGGCGGTGACCTGCTCGGTGCTGTCGACCTCGACGCCCAGGTGGTCGAGGCGGGTCTCCTCGCCGGCCGGGCCCTCGATCAGGACGAGCTTGAGCGGCGGCTCGGCGATGGCGAAGTTGGCGTAGCCGGGGCGGCGCTTGGCCGGCTCGGTGCCGAAGAGCTTGCGGTAGAAGTCGATCGAGGCGTCGAGGTCGGCGACGCGGAGGGCGAGCTGAACACGGGACATGGCGTTCTCCCCTGAGGCGATCCTGTATCGACATCTGTCGATACAGCCACCTTGCTCCCTGAATCGATGGATGTCAACATAGACGCATGTCGAATCTTGAACTCCAGGTCCTCGGTCAGGACGCCGCCCCGGGCGCCGGCCCGGGCACCGCCTGCTGCTGGCCACTGGTCCGCGAACCGCTGGACGAGGCGGCCGCCGTGGACCTGGCGAGGATGTTCAAGGCCCTGTCGGACCCGGTGCGCCTGCGGCTGCTCTCGCTGATCGCCTCGCACGAGGGCGGCGAGGCCTGCGTCTGCGACCTGGCCGGCCCCTTCGACGTCTCCCAGCCGACCATCTCGCACCACCTCAAGGTGCTGCGCGAGGCCGGACTGGTCGGCTCGGAGCGGCGCGGGACCTGGGTCTACTACTGGGTGCTGCCCGCCGCACTGGCCCGCCTCTCGGCGCTCCTCGACACCCCGGCGCAGGCCGGCACCGCCCTCCGGTGAGCGCCACCCCCACTCCCCGGGCCACCGACCGCCCGCACCCGCTCGGGCGCCGGGCGGCCGTCGAGTTCCTCGGAACGGCCGCGCTGGTCACCGTGGTGGTCGGCTCCGGCATCCAGGCCGCCGCGCTCTCCCCCGACCCGGGCGTGCAGTTGCTGGCCAACTCGCTGGCCACCGACTTCGGACTCGGCGTGCTGATCGTCCTGCTCGGGCCGGTGTCCGGCGCGCACTTCAACCCCGCGGTGACCCTGGCCGCCTGGTGGACCGGCCGAGGCCGCCCGGACGGTACCGGCCCGCGCGAGCTCACGGCCCACCTGGCCGCGCAGGTCACCGGCGCGGTCGGCACGGCCGGCGCAGTCGGCACGGCCACGGCCGCGACGGGGCTCCCGCAGGCGCCGTCTCAGTCGCCCTGACTCTCCCCCGAACGCCGCTTGGCGCTCCGGCGCTCCTGCCGCGCGGCGCGGCGCACCAACTCGCCGGCGGTGTGCGTCACGTTCGCGACGCCCCGCACCCAGCGGGGCCCGCCGCGCTCGGCCCACACCACGCAGACGCACCCCCCCACGGTGAGCGCCAGGACCCCGAGCAGCACCAGACCGGTCATGTTCCCCACTCCTGAACGCGCTTCCCGCAGTCGTTCGTACGGTACCGATGATCGTCCCAGACCTGGAGGAAAACCGCCATGAGCACTCCCGCCGTCCCGTCCGTGCTCTTCGTCTGCGTGCACAACGCCGGACGCTCGCAGATGGCCGCCGCCTTCCTCACCCACCTCGGCGGCGACCGCGTCCGGGTCCGCTCGGCCGGCTCCGCCCCCGCCGACACGGTGAACCCGGCCGTCGTCGAGGCGATGCTCGAGGCCGGCATCGACATCGGTGCCGAGACCCCCAAGGTGCTGACCACCGAGGCCGTCCAGGCCTCCGACGTGGTGATCACCATGGGCTGCGGCGACGCCTGCCCCTACTTCCCGGGCAAGCGCTACCTCGACTGGGTGCTGACCGACCCGGCCGGCCAGGGCGTCGCGGCGGTCCGCCCGATCCGCGACGAGATCGAGCGGCGGGTCCGCGGCCTGCTCACCGAACTCGACGTCCCGGCCGCGGGATGAGCGCCCGCACCGCTCCCCGGATCGCCGCGATGCGCCCCGAGCACGCCGAGCAGGTGCTGGCGATCTACCGGCACGGCATCGACGAGGGAGACGCCACCTTCGAGACCGTCGCCCCGAGTTGGCCGGTCTTCGACGCCGCGAAACTGCCCGAGCACCGGCTGGTCGCCCTCGACCCGGCCGGCCGGGTGCTGGGCTGGGCCGCGGTGACGGCGGTCTCCGACCGCTGCGCCTACGCGGGCGTGGTCGAGCACTCGGTCTACGTGCACCCGGACGCGCGGGGGCTCGGGGTCGGCCTCGCCCTGCTGAACGCGCTGGTGGCGTCCACCGAGGCCGCCGGGATCTGGACCGTGCAGTCCGGCGTCTTCCCGGAGAACACCGCCGGCCTCGCCCTGCACCACCGCGCCGGCTTCCGGACCGTCGGCACCCGCGAGCGCCTCGGCCGCCACCTGGGGCGCTGGCGGGACGTCGTGCTGATCGAACGCCGCAGCCCGAACGTGCGCTGAGCCCCGTCGGCGCCGCTACCCCGGCTGCCCTGGCTGCCCTGGCTGCCCCGGATCCGCCGGCGAGGACTCGTCGCAGCGGCGGCAGGCGCAGTCGGGCCAGGCGCCGGTGATCGGCCGCTGGTACGGCTCGCCCTCGCACACGTCGAGACGCGCGAGTTCGACGCAGTGGCCGGCGCCGGTGACCCGATACGTCCGCAGGGTCATCGCGCTGGTCCGGGCGGTCGTGGTCGGCGGCGGTTCGGCTCGCAGAGCGGGCAGTTCGGCCAGTCCAGTGGGCACGGTCTCGCCCCGGAGGATGCGGCCCGTGCAACGCGCGTGAGCAGCGATGTGGTCGGCGATCGCCTGGAGCGTGCCGACGCTGCACCCGCCGATCTGCACATGAACGCCGTCAGGCGTGCGGGTGAGCCGGCCGGCGGCCAGCGAGGCCAGCGGCGGCAGCCCGGCCACGGCCAGCGCGTCGACCATGGCGTCCACCGCCCGCTCGGCAGCGGCGAGGTCACCGTCCGCACACCTCCGTGAGGGCTCAAAGCTGCTGCTGGGCACGGGCACTCAGTCCTTCACGGAGCAACGTGGCGATCCCGGCGACCACCTCGGCCCTGGCCCGCCCGAGGTCCACCAGCACCACCCCGGTGAACGGCGACTGCCCGTCCAGGGCGACCGACGGCAACGCCAGATCGGCGGCGGCCAGTACGGATCTCAACTCCTGCGCGGCGTCCGTAGCTTCCCGCCGCGAACGGGCCATGACCTCCGAGAGCCATGAGCCCTCACTGCGCTCTGTCACTGCACGACTCCTCATTGTTGCCGTTTGCCCTCCAAGGATCGGCTCGTGTGATTACGATCGGAAGCGTTCCAACTTGACGGTGCGATCAGGTTGATTCGAAGGGATCATCATGAACGAGAAGGAAGTTGATCCTTCGTCATCTCCGGCTGCGGCCTTCGGGACGCAACTGCGCAGGTCGCGAAAGGCGAAGGGGCTCAGTCAGGGCGAGCTCGGGGCGATGATCAACTACTCGGACACGTACGTGTCGTACATCGAACGAGCGAAGCGACCTCCAACAAAGAAATTCGCGATGCGCGCGGACGAGGCGCTGGAGACGGGCGGGACGCTCGAGCTGATGTGGTGGGGAATCGGCCACACCGCGATGATCGAGGGCTTCCCGGAGTTCGCGACGAAGGAGGCGGAGGCAACGGCCATCAGGCTGTTCGCACTTGGCTGGCTTCCTGGTTTGCTGCAGACCAGGGAGTACGCGGAGGCGGTCGAGGCCGCCGTCGTCGGCCGCGGCACCATCTCCCAGGAGCAGGCCGTCGAGCGAGTCGACTTCCTCGTCGCCCGCCAGGAGAGGCTCAACCGGACCCCCGCACCGCTGGTCCACGCGGTCCTGGATGAGAGCTGCATCCGTAGCAGGGTCGGAGGCCCTGACGTCATGGACCGGGCACTGCAGCACTTGGAGGACCTGGCACAGCGGCCGAACGTCATCCTCCAGGTGGCTCCTTTCCATCTGGGCAGCCACCGACCCTTCATCCTGCCGCTGGCCCTCCTCACGCCTCGCGAGGGCGCTGTACTCGGCTACACGGAGACGCTCCAACGTGGCTTTCTGGAAAGGAATATCCAGACGATCGCCGCGTGGCGCAACGACTACGATCGACTCCAGGTTGAAGCGCTGTCCCAGGCTGCATCCGTGGAACTGATCCGCGCTGTACGGAAGGAGCTCCATCCATGAACTACGACCGTGACCTCACCGATGCTCGCTGGTTCAAGTCCAGTCACAGTGGCCAGGGCGGATCGTGCGTCGAGGTGGCCCCCGACTTCCCCGGCGTCACCCCGGTCCGCGACTCCAAGGACCCGCACGGCCCCGCCCTCGTCTTCCCCGCCACCGCCTTCGCCGCCTTCATCACCGGCGTCAAGGCAGGCACGCTCACCCCTTGAGGAAGGCCGCCACCGTCGCGCTGAACCAGGACGGGTCGTCGAGCCACGGGAAGTGGCCGGCGCCCGGCTGGACGATCAGTTCGTTGTGCGGGATCAGTGCCGCGATCTCGGCCGCCACGCGCGGCAGCGGGCCACCGTCCAACTCGCCGGCCAGTACCAGGACCCGCGCGTCCAGGCCGGCGACGGCGGCGCGGGTGGCGGCGGGGTCGAAGGCGTCGGCGGTGGCGTAGGCGTCCCCGGCCTCGTCGTTGCACTGGTCCATCGCGCTGGCCGCGTGGGCCTGCACGGCCGCGTCCCAACGGCCGTAGAAGAAGCGGTCGACGGCGTCCCAGTCCTCATCGGTGGCGGTGTCGGCCCAGACCGCCTCGTACGAGGCGAACGCGGCGTCGAACCACGGCTCGCCCGACCGCAACAGGGCCGCCGCCCGGCGGTGTTCCTGGGTGAAGTCGACGCCCAGGGCCCGCCCGCGCGCGGTCACCAGTGTCAGCGTGCGCACCCGCCGCGGGTGCGCGGCGGCGTACAGCAGGGCGAGGTCGCCCGCCGCCGAGTGCGCGAGCAGGTCCATCTGCTCCAGCCCCAGGTGCTCCCGCAGCGCCTCGACGTCGGCCACCTGCCGGTCGCAGCGGTAGCTCGCCGGGTCGGCGGGGACGGCGGAGTCGCCGGTGCCGCGCAGGTCCAGCCTGACCAGCGGGCGGAGCTCCGCGAGTCCGCCGAGGTCGCCGAGGTACGCGCTCGCGCGCATCGGACCGCCGGGCAGGCAGACCAGCGGCTCGCCCGCACCCTCCCCCACGAGGTGGTAGGCGAGTTCGGTCCCGTCGGGAGCACTGAAAGTGGGCATTGCGCCATCCTCAGGAGCAGCGGCCTTCCCCGGCAAGTGATTTGTTCGCTCCCGCCGGCGCCGACCCTCCCGGCGCCCGTCAGGTGGACGGCCTCGCCAGGTGGCCGACCACGGCAGCGACGTACGCGCCCCGGTCCCCGGCCAGTCCGATCGCGGCCACGATCGGGCCGTCACCGATCGGCTGGAGAGTACGCCGCCGGCCCGCCCAACGGGCGGCACCACGTTCACTCGTCCGAGTGAGCTTGCTGTCCCGCGCGCGCCATCGGTAGCAGGCTCTTGCTCGGCAGCCGGTCGCGCACCGCACCGGCCCGTCCCCCGAGAGCGACTTCCCCGGAGGCAGACATGGCGAACGTCCCGAACGACCGCAAGTACACCAAGGACCACGAGTGGGTGCTGACGACAGGGGACGGCCGGGTCAAGATCGGCATCACCGACTACGCCCAGAAGCAGCTCGGCGACATCGTCTTCGTCGAACTGCCCAATGCCGGCGACACGTTCGAGGCCGGGCAGCCGTTGGGCTCCATCGAGTCGGTCAAGTCCGTCTCGGAGGTCTACAGCCCGCTGGCCGGCACCGTCGCCGCCGTCAACGAGTCCCTGAACGACGAGCCCGAGGAGGTCAACTCCGATGCCTTCGGCAACGGTTGGCTCGTCGAGATCACGCTGTCCAAGGGCAGCACGACCGACGGCCTGCTGACGGCCGCGGAGTACGAGCAGTACATCTCCTCGGACGACTGATCCCGCGCCGGCCTGGAGGGTTGAGCCGGTTCAGCCCCCCAGGCCGGCGCCGTCCGGCCGGGAACCGTGACCGGAGAAGCCGGCGTCCACCCCAGAACGACGCACAAGATCGTCCGTGGGCGCGAGGGAGTTCACCATGACCGGCACAGCCACCCGCTACCTCTATCTCGTCCGGCACGGTGAGGCCCTGCCGGACGAGAGCGGTCTGACGGCGAACGGCCGCCGTCAGGCGGTGCTGCTCGGCCAACGCCTGCGGGACGTCCCCTTCTCGGCCGTCCACCACGGCCCGCTGCCCCGGGCGGCGCAGACCGCGCGCCTGATCGGGGAGCAGCTGAACGGCGTCCCCCTGCGGGTCTCGGACCTCGCCGGCGACTACGTCCCGGCCGTGCCGGCCCGGGAGGACCTGCCGGCGGAGGCCGCCGACCACCTGCTCCGCTTCGTCGAGCAGTTCCCGGCCGAGGAGCGTGAAGGCGGCCCGCTGCTGGCCCGCCGGGCAGTGGAGCGGTTCACCGGACCGGTGGACGGCGACGAGGATCGGCACGAACTGGTCGTCACCCACAACTTCCTGGTCGGCTGGCTCGTCCGGCACGCCATGGACGCGCCGCCGTGGCGCTGGCTCGGCCTCAACCACGGCAACGCCGCCCTGACGGTGATCCGGTACGCGCCGGACCGGCCGGCCTCCGTGCTCTTCTACAACGACATGCGGCACCTGCCCGCCGAGCTGCGCTGGACCGGCTTCCCGCCCGAACTCCACATCTGAGCGCCGTTCCCGGGGCCCAGTCACGCCCAGGATGCGCAACCAAACGGTTGCTCATACTGTGGCGAACGTGCAACCATCGGGTAGCGCATCCAACCGAGGGGGAGTCATCGTGGTTGCTGACAGCATCGAGCGCGAGATCGTCATCGCGGCGCCCGTGGAGCGGGTCTGGGAGGTGCTGACCCAGGCCGAGTTCCTGGGCGCCTGGTTCGGCACCGGCGGCCCCGCCGAGGTCGACCTCCGTCCCGGCGGCAGGATGGTCTTCGACCACGGGGTGCACGGCACCCTCCCGGCCCGGATCGAGCGGGTCGAGCCGCCCATGGTCTTCTCCTACCGCTGGTCGCAGGGGGCCGCGGGGGAGGAACCGGGCGAGGGCCGCGCCACCCTGGTCGAGTTCACCCTCAGCCCGGAGGGCGAGGGGACCCGTCTGCGCATGGTGGAGAGCGGGTTCGCCGACCTCGTCATGCCGCAGGAGGACCGCCGCACCCGGTACGAGCAGAACGGTGCGGGGTGGACGCGGAAGCTGCCCGAGCTCCGGCAGCACGCCGAGCGGCTCGCGGTATGACGCCCGAGGGCGACGCGGTCGACGACGTGCTGGGGGCGCTCGCCGACCCCATGCGCCGCAGGATCCTGTCCGTCCTGGCCGCCCAGGGGGCCGGCACTGCCACCACTCTCGCCGCCGAACTGCCCGTCAGCAGGCAGGCGGTGGTCAAGCACCTCGCGATCCTGGACCGGGCGGGCCTGGTGGCCGGACGGCGGTCCGGCCGCGAGGTCCGCTACGTGGTCTCCCCGCAGAGCCTGGAGGCCACGGCCCGGTGGATGGCGGGCCTGGCGGCCGAGTGGGACGTTCGACTGCGGGCGATCAAGCGGCTCGCCGAGTCCGGCACGGCCCCGGGCACCGACGCCGACGGGTGACCGCCCCGGGGCCGTGCCCAGGGCCGACCGGTCAGCGGCTGCCGGTCAGCGGCTGCCGTCCGGCGGGTAGACGCTGAGCCGGCCGTAGGCCGGCAGCACACCGACCAGGTCACCGGCCAGGCCACCGGCCAGGTCGCCGGGCCTGGCCCGCAGCGTGGCGTCCAGGAAGGCGAGGGTGGCCGCCGCGACGATGCGCGGGCTCTCGGTACGGCCCAGGGTGCCGACGATCGAGGGCACCGGCGGCAGGTACAGCGGGCCGTCCATGAAGGTGAGGTGCGCGGCGCCGGGGATGGTGAGCCGGTAGCCGGTCGCGGTGCCGGCCCGCAGCGCCTCGGTGAGGCGGGGCAGGTAGCGCGGGTCGCTCGCCGGGGTGATGGCCTCGGTGAGCGCGAGCGTCGGCTGGTCGAGGGCGGGCGAGGTGGGACCGTGCGGGAAGCCGTCCAGATCGATGACGGCGTCGAACCGGCGGTCCTGCCGCCCCGCCTGCAGGGCGGCGGCACCCCCCATGGAGTGGCCGGTCACCGCGACCCGGCCGGTGTCCAGGTGCCCGCTCAGCGGGTCGGCGCCCTCACCCCGGTCCAGGGCCTCCAGTCGGGTCAGGACGAAGCTGAGGTCGGCCGCCCGGATCGCCGTCCAGTCGGCCGCCAGCTTCTCGTCCTGGTCCGGGTCGCCGGTGGAGGTGGTCGCGCCGGTGATGGTCCGGCCGTCGTCGAGGACGACGGCGGCGGAGTCGTACGGGTGGTCGAGGGCGGCCACCAGGTAGCCGTGGCTGGCCAGTTCCTCCGCCCAGGCGGTGTTCTGGGTGCGCGATCCGCCCGACCCGGGGGAGAACAGCACGACGGGGAAGCGTCCCTGCGTGCCGTCCACCGGGGCGTTGAAGACCGCATGGGTGCGGGCCCGCGGCACACCGTCGACCAGGAAGCCCGGCAGGCCGGCCTGGCGGGCCAGGGCCGCGGAGACGGTGCGCGCCTCCTGCTCCGTGCGTCCGAGGTACTGGGCCCGCCGCACGCCGGCCGGGCTCGGCTGCGCGGGGTACCAGAGCTGCACCACGACCGTGCGCCGGTCGTCCGGATCGGTGGTGAAGGTCTCGGGGCGCTGCAGGTCGGTCCACTGCACCACGCGGGTGCCGACCGCGAAGTGGCCCGTCGGTTCGGGGAACACCGGGACCGGAAAGGCCCAGGCGGCCACCGGGCCCGTGGCGATCAGGCCGGCGCAGGCCAGCGATCCCGGCAGCGCCAGCCACCAGCGGGCCCGCCAGGCCGGGCGGCTCCTGCGGCGTCGCAGCAGGGGAGCGAGGGCGAACGGCAACGCTAGGGCGGCGCCCGCCAGGACCGGAAGCAGCTGCCAGCGCAGGCCCGTCACGCCCAGCGCGACCGAGGACGGCACGAGCACCGCCCCGGCCACGACCGTGACGCGCGGGCGGGCGGCGGGCGGAAGCCAGCGCGCCACCACCAGGGCGACGGCACCCAGCAGGGCAAGGATTTCCAGGGGCGACATGGACAGCCCCGTGATGATCTCGGTCACCCGGTCATGGTCGGCGCCGGGTGGGCGCCGCCACATCGACCCGGGGTCGCCGTCCCGGGCGCCCGCAGTCGCACGTCGCGGCAGCTCCCGTGCACCCGCAGGAGCAGTCGAGCACGCCGGATCGGCGCCCGCGCTGCGACCACGGGAGGTAGCGGGGCTCCTCCTGCGGTCGTACCCCGGCGCGGGGCCGTCCGACCGTGGGCTCATGTGCCACATGGGGCCCGCCACCTACCGTGACAGGGGCGCGGTACGGGCCGGGCAGCGCGGGGCGTACGTTCCCGTACCCGGCTCGGATCCCGCCGCCCGCGGTGGTGACCCCGGCCGGGGCCACCACGAGGCCGAACCGACAGGGACACGTGATGACCGAGGCGGCCGCGGAACCCGGCCACGCCCAAAAGGTCCTGACGGGCCCACGGTCGACGGGCCACGCCGTCCTGGCCGCCGCCCGGGCGGCGCGAGCGGTGACCGCCGCCCGCCGCTGGGCCTCGCGGGTGCCGCCCGTGGTGCGGGACTCGTTGCTGCCGGCGCTGCTCCTGCTCAACATCGTGACCACGCGCGCCCCGCGGGAGCTGCCGGTGGCCGTGGCCCTCACCGCCGCCCTCGCGCTGCCCCTGCTGTGGCGGCGCCGGGCCCCGCTCACGGTGGTCGGCGCGGTGGCGGGCGCGGCCTTCGTCCAGTGGCTGCTGGACGTCCAACTGCCCGCGGACGTCGCCCTGCTGGTGGCGCTCTACACGGCCGCCGCGCACTCGGGCCGACGCGGCACGCTCATCGCCGGTGCCGTCGTGGAGGCGGGGGTCCTGCTGGCCTGCCTGCGCTGGGCGACGGAGGGCGCGTTCCTGACCCCCTTCGTGGCGGTCACCGCGACGGCCGTCGCCGCCACCGTCCTCGGCGTCAACGTGCGGACCACGCGCGCCTACCTGGCGGCCCTGGAGGAACGGGCCGCCCGCCTGGAGCGGGAACAGGAGCAGCAGGCGCGGCTGGCCGTCGCCGAGGAGCGGACCCGCATCACCCGGGAGATGCACGACATCGTCACCCACAACCTGTCCGTGATGGTCGCGCTCACCGACGCCGCCGTCTACGCGCAGCACCGGGCGCCGCACCGGACCACCACCGCGATGCTCCAGATCTCCGAGACCGGCCGACAGGCCCTGACCGACATGCGGCGCTCGCTCGGCATCCTGCGGGCCGACGAACCGGACGCGCAGCGCCACCCGTTGCCCGGCATCGCCCAACTGGAGGCCCTGGCCGACCAGATGGGCGCTGCCGGCCTGCCGACCCGGCTCGACGTGCACGGCGGCCACGCCCACGTCCCCGCCACCGCCCAACTGACCGTCTACCGCCTGGTGCAGGAAGCCCTGACCAACACCCTCAAGCACACCCCCGCCGGCACGCACGCGACCGTCCGGATCCGGTGCTCGACCGGGTCGGTCACCGTGGACGTCACCGACAGCGGCCCCCGCCCGCCCCGTCCCGCCACCGCACCGACGGGCCACGGCATCCCCGGCATGCGCGAGCGCGCGGCCGCCTACGGGGGGACACTGCGGGCCGGCCCGCTTCCGGGCGGCGGCTGGGGAGTCCATACCCGCCTCGTCCTCGACAGCGCCGCGGCGGTGCCCGCATGACGATCCGCATCCTGATCGCCGACGACGAGGCGCTGCTCCGGATGGCCTTCGGCACGGTCCTGGAGGCCCAGCCCGACATGGCCCCGGTCGGCGAGGCCGCGGACGGCGCCCAGGCCGTGCGCCTCACCCGGGAGCTCCGCCCCGATGTCGTCCTGATGGACGTCCGGATGCCCGGGACCGACGGGATCGAGGCGACCCGGCAGATCATCCGGACCTCCCCGCGGAGCAGGGTGCTGATCCTGACCACCTTCGACCTGGACGAGTACGCCTTCGCCGGACTCGCCGCCGGGGCCTCGGGCTTCCTGTTGAAGAACACCAGGCCCGAGGAACTGCTCACCGCGATCCGCAACGTGGCCGCAGGGGACGCGGTGGTCTCCCCACGGATCACCCGCCGCCTGCTGGAACACCTGCGCCCGCACCTCCCCACCGGCACCGGCGACGAACACGACGAGCGGCTGAGCCGGCTCAGCACCCGCGAACGCGAGGTGCTCGTCCAGGTGGGCTGCGGCCTGTCCAACACCGAGATCGCGACCGCCCTGTACCTGGCCGAGGCGACCGTGAAGTCCCACCTGGGGCGCATCCTGCACAAACTCGAACTCCGCGACCGGATCCAGGCCGTGGTCTTCGCCTACGAGAGCCGCCTCATCCACCCGACCTGACCCCCGGGCGTCCGGGGCCGTTATCACCCGAACATCGCCAAGCCGTCCCCTGCCGTCCCCTCCCGTCCCCCACCCCCGCCGCACCCGGTAGCCCTCGTTCCGTTACTCCTCCTCGGCCCGCGCGGTCGGCGTGACGCCGTCCTGCGCCTCCTGCGACCGCGCGGCGAACATCCGGGTGAGGTTCTCCAGCGTCTTCAGCTCGAAGTCGTCGTTCGCCCCGGTCTCGTCGACCTGCAGCACGACGGTGCCCACGCGCACCACGGAGGTCACCGTCGAGCTGGATTGCTTCACGGCCGAGGACTGGTCACCGAACGCCGGGATCGCCAACGGAGTTCCACCGCCGCCGTCGCCGACGTTCCCAAGGGCCGTGGCGAACCCCGCCTTGGCCTCCTCGACCGAGGAGAAGGCGGCCATCAGGAACACCGCGTCCTGATCGTAGGGGTTGTGGAAGTCGATCCGCCCGATGCTCAGCACACCCGGGCAGGCGCTCGCCGCGCCCTGGCAGCGTGACACCGGGTAGTCCCTCAGCAGGGTCCACCCGGTGGGCATGGCGTGCAGGTCGGGCAGCACCGATCTGCCCGTGTCCAGGTCGTTCAGCACGGCGGCCCGGTGGCCGCCGACTCCGGGGCGCGCGAACGGGGTCGCGCCGCTGCTGGTGACCAACTTCGAGCCGCCGTACACGGTGGCGGCCAGTAGCGCCGCCAGCCCGATCACGACCACCGCCAGCGTCCCGGTCCCACCGGTGCGGATCTTGTTGACCACCACGTCGCGCAGCGCGAAGTTGCCCTTCGCGCTGGCACCGTGGTCGACGACGATCGAGTGGTCGATCGGCCCGGACGGCGGCGGGGCCACCTGCCGCGCGGACGGCTGCGCCTGCACGACCACGCCCGCGAGGTACGTGCGGAAGCCCGGGTCGGCCGCCAGCACCCGCACCAGGGCGTCCAGCACCTCGGTCCGGGCACCCTGGTCCTGCGGGTCGGCCGCGACCGCGCCCACCGCCGCGCCGGCCCGTTCCTCCCCCGCCAGGTGCAGCCTGCTGCGCACCAGGTCGACCACCAGGCGCGCCGCGCCGCCGCCCAGCGCGTCGGCGGCCGTCGCCCCCACTGCCGCGATCACCCGCACCGCGGCCTCGGCCACGTCCGTTCCGTCGCTCATCGGTCCCCCCGACTCCGGTGTGTGGCAACCATGTTGACAAAGAACACGTCAACCGACACCCCCTTGGCGTGGTAGAACTCGTTGATGACCTCGTACGGGCCGGGCTTGCGCGGTGCGTCGTCGCCGGCGATCGTCCGGCCCGGGGTGACGCGCAGGCCGATCGGTGTAGCCGCGTCCCTCATCGCAGGTGGCTCAGCTCCAGCTCGGTCAACTCCTCGATCAGCAACCGGTAGAGGCGCTCCGCCAGACCGGCGGGCACGCCGTGCCGGTCTGCCAGCGCGGTGACCCGCCGCACCACCTGCTCGACCCGGGCCGGTGCCCGGACGGCGGACTCGTCGCTCTTGTACCGCGCCACCTCGCGCACCACGGCCACCCGTTCGCCCAGCAGGGCGAGGATCCGGTCGTCCAGGGCGTCGATCCGGCCGCGCAGGCAGTCGAGCGGGTCGAAGGAGACCGGCGCCGACCGCCGTTCGGCGTCCAGCAGCAGCGGCTCCCCCGCCGGCGGCCCCAGCTCCGTGCGCAGCTCGGCCAGCGCCGCCGACACCTCGGCGCGGCCGCCGGCGTGCGCGCACTCGACGGTGAACAGCAGGTCGTGGGTCCCCGGGACGGTCCTGACCGTGTCGCCCTGGCGCCAGTTCCAGTGCCGGGAATGCGCGGTGCCGGCCGCGTCGGCGTAGACGACCTCGCCCGGCGCCGGCGCCTCGACGGTGCCGGCCGGCGAGCCGAGCGGGTGGAAGACCTCGGTGCCCGTCGCCGGACGGACCGTCAGCTCGCCGTCGAGGCCCGCCACCGCCATCGAGGCCACCGGCAGACCGCTCTCCAGCGACAGGGCGTTGGCCAGGTCGACGGCCGAGTTGATCCGCGGCAGCCGCCCGCCCCCGGCGTGCCGGCGCAGCAGCGCCTCGGCCGCGCACGGGTGGCGGACCGGGTCGCCGCCGACCGCGCGGTGCGCGGCGCGCCAGCCGGCCACCGGGGGCAGTGCGGCGATGCCCGCGCGGTCCGACCCCCGCGCGTGCACCCGGTCCTCCGCCGCCCGTAGCCGGGCGTCGGCGTAGGCGGGCGAGGAGGGCGAGGAGACCGGGACGGCGGGGCGGGCCAGCAGGCCCAGGACGTACTGCGGGACGGCGGTGAAGACCGCGTCGGCGACGGTGACCGTCCGGACGGGCGGGGTGAAAATGCTCATGCCGCCCATCCCACCCAGTGCGAGGATGACCCGGCCACACCACTTCGGCCCGGGAGGAACGGTCCAGTTGTCCTGGCAGCTCGCGTTGACGCTCGACCGGAGCGCCACCCGCCGCCCGCTGGCCGGCCAGATCCGCGACGGGATCCGCCGGGCCGTCGAGGAGGGCACCCTGCGCCCCGGCACCCGGCTGCCCTCCAGCCGCAGCCTCGCCGTCGACCTGGGGGTCTCGCGCAGCGTGCTGGTCGAGGCGTACGCGCAGCTCACCGCCGAGGGCTACCTGACGACCCGTCGGGGCTCGGGCAGCCGCGTGGCCCGGCCCGCGGCCCCGCGCGAGCCGGCCCGCTCCGCGCTGCTCTCGCCACCGGCCGGCGGCCCCGGCCCGCAGCCCGACCCGGCCGTGCGCGACCTGCGCACCGGCACCGGGGTGGTCCGCTCGTTCCCGCACCAGGAGTGGCTGCGCTGCGCCTCGACGGTGATCCGGGGGGCCGACTCGGTGGGGCTCGGGTACGGGCCCACCGCGGGCCAGCCGGCGCTGCGCCAGGTGCTGGCGGGGTACCTGGGCCGGGTCCGCGGCGTGCGCACCACCGGCGACGACGTGATGGTGACGGCCGGCTTCGCCCAGGGCCTCGCGCTGCTCTGCCAGGTGCTGCGGGCCCGGGGGCTGGAGGCGGTGGCGGTGGAGGACCCGGGGCATCCCGGCGAGCGGGAGTTCATCGCGCGCTCGGGGCTGGAGGTGGTCGGCATCCCGGTGGACGCGGACGGCCTGCGGGTGGACGCGCTGGCCGCCAGCGGGGTGCGCGCGGTGCTGGTGACGCCGGGCAACCAGTTCCCGCTGAGCGTGCCGCTCGGCGACGGTCGGCGCGCCGAGCTGCTGGCCTGGGCGCAGGAGTGCGACGGGCTGGTGATCGAGGACGACTTCGACGGCGGCTTCCTGCCCGCCGGCCGGCGCGGCCCGGCGCTGCAGTCGCTCGCCCCCGACCGGGTGGTCTACGCCGGCAGCACCAGCAAGGTGCTGGCGCCGGCCCTGCGGCTGGGCTGGCTGGCCGGTCCGTCCTGGCTGGTGGGCGAGCTGGAGGAGGTCCGGGTGGGCTGGGACCTGGGCTGTTCGGGGCTGGAGCAGCTCACCCTGGCCCGGTTCCTGGACACCGGCGGGCTGGACCGCCACCTGCGCCGGCTCGACGCCGACCTGCGCGGGCGGCGGGCCGTGGTGCGCGAGGCGCTGGCGGGGCTCCCCGGGGTGGAGCCGGTCGGCGCCCGCGAGCAGGACGGCGGGCTGCAGGCCCACCTGCGGCTGCCGGCCGGGGCGGGCACGGCCGACGAGGAGGCGCTGGTGCGGGCGGCGGCCCGGCGCGGGGTGCTGGTGCGCGGCGGGGGCCACTACGCGCTCGACCGGGCCGGGTGGCCGCCGGCGGTGGTGGTGAACTACGCCTCGCCGACGGTCTCCGCGCTGACCGAGGGGATGGCGGTGCTCGCCGAGCTGCTGGCGCACTGCCGCGCGGACGCGGCGTGACCCGACCCCGCAGCTCCCGGCGCGAGGTCGGGCCTGCGGGATCGGGACTGCGGGATCGGGCCTACGGCATCGGGCCTACGGGATCGGGCCCAGGGCCTGGGGGCCTACGGCTTCAGAGCGTCTTGCGGAACGCCTCGGCCGTGGCCAGGAAGATGTCGTTCCCGGCCACCTCGCCGATCGAGACCCGCACGCCCTCGCCCGGGAACGGCCGCACGATCACGCCGGCCGCCGTGCACGCCTCGGCGAACTCGGTGGTCCGCTCGCCCAGGCGCAGCCAGACGAAGTTGGCCTGCGAGTCGACCACGGTCCAGCCCTGCGCGAGCAGCGCCTCGCGCAGCCGGGCCCGCTCGACGACCAGCGCCTCGACCCGGACCATCAGCGCGTCCTCGGCCCGCAGCGAGGCGACCGCCGCGTCCTGGGCGAGCTGGCTGACGCCGAAGGGCACCGCGGTCTTGCGCAGCGCGGTGGCCACCGGCTCGTGCGCGATCGCGAAGCCGATCCGCAGGCCGGCCAGGCCGTACGCCTTGGAGAAGGTGCGCAGCACGCAGACGTTCGGGCGGTCGCGGTAGAGCTCGACGCCGTCCGGCACCTGCTCGTCGCGCAGGAACTCGCGGTACGCCTCGTCGACGACCACCAGGATGTCGCCGGGCACCGCGTCCAGGAAGCGGACCAGCTCGTCGCGGCGGATCGCGACGCCGGTGGGGTTGTTCGGGTTGCAGACGAAGATCAGCCGGGTGCGCGGGGTGATCGCGGCGAGCATCGCGTCGAGGTCGTGCTCCTCGCCGGCGGTCAGCGGGACCGGCACGGGGGTGGCACCGGCCACCTGGGTGATGATCGGGTACGCCTCGAAGGAGCGCCAGGCGAAGATCACCTCGTCGCCGGGGCCGGCCGTGGAGGAGACCAGCGACTGGGCCACGCCCACCGAACCGGGGCCGGTGGCGATGTGCTCGGCCGGCACGTCGAAGCGCCGCGCCAGCTCGGCGGTCAGCTCGCCGACCGCCATGTCCGGGTAGCGGTTGAACGAGCCGGCGGCGACGACGGCGGCCTCCAGGACGCCGGGCAGCGGCTCGTAGGGGTTCTCGTTGGAGGACAGCTTGAACGCGTCGGCGCCGGCCGGCTTGCCGGGCCTGTAGGTGGGAATGCCGTCCAGGCTCGGGCGAAGCCGCGGGCCCTGCGCTGCCGTACCGCTCACGATGGTGCTCTCCTTCGTTCGGTGCGGCCCCGGCCCGATGGGGCCGCCGAGCCGCCTGCTCCCGGGCCCGCGCCCCGGCGCTCGGTCGTGCGCCGGTCGCGCGCGCCGCGTCGTGTCCCCGGTCGGGTGCTCAGAACGATACCGAGCGCGCTCACCCGTAGGGGTGAGATGTGCGGCCGGGGCAGCGCCGCAGATCAGCCATTGTCCCTCGTTCCTATGGCACATGTCAGAGGTAATCGGCCGAAATCAGACCCCTGATCCAAGGAGTGGGACGAGCCGTGGACATGGAGAAACGTATCTTCAGCCCGGCCCGACGACCTGGTCCCGCCACCCGCCGGGGCACCATACGATCGGTTGGCCATGACAGCAGCAGCCAATCAGAGCGGTCGGCGACCCACCACCTCACGACGTCTGGAACGGGCCGGCATCCGGGATGTGGCAGCAGCCGCCGGAGTGTCGATCACCACCGTCTCGGACGCCCTGAACGGAAAGGGCCGTCTGCCCGACGAAACCCGCAGCCGGGTGCGCGAGGTCGCCGAGCGCCTCGGCTACCGGCCGTCCGCCGCCGCCCGGACGCTGCGCACCGGCCGTTCCGGGCTGATCGGACTGACCGTCACCACCTATGGCGAGGAGCCCTTCACCTTCACCGAGTTCGCCTACTTCGCCGAGATGGCCCGGGCCGCCACCAGCGCGGCGCTCGGTCGCGGCTACGCCCTGGTGGTGCTGCCCGCCTCCTCGCGGCACGACGTGTGGAGCAACGTGGCGCTGGACGGCACCGTGGTGATCGACCCGGCCGACCAGGACCCGCTGGTCAGCGAGCTCTACCGGTCCGGCGTGCCGGTGGTCAGCGACGGCAAGCCCGGCAACTGCCCGGTGACCGCCTGGGTGGACAACGACCACGAGGCCGCCGTGCTCGGCATCCTGGAGCACCTCAGCGAGGCCGGCGCCCGCCGGATCGGCCTGCTCACCGGCACCAGCACCGACACCTACACCCGGCTGAGCACCGACGCCTACCTCGGCTGGTGCGACCGGGTCGGCCAGGAGCCGGTCTACGAGGCGTACCCGGCGCACGACCCGGCCGCCGGCGCGGTCGCCGCCGACCGGCTGCTGGCCCGCCCGGACCGCCCCGACGCGGTCTACGGCCTCTTCGACCCCAACGGCACCGACCTGCTGGCCGCCGCCCGCCGCTACGGCCTGCGGGTGCCGGACGACCTGCTGCTGGTCTGCTGCAGCGAGAGCGACGTGTACGCGGGCACCGAGCCGCCGATCACCACCCTGTCGCTCAAGCCCCGCCGGATCGGCACCACGGTCGTCAACCTGCTGATCGACGCGATCGAGGGGGTGGACTCGGGCACCGGTGTCGACATCGCCCGGCTCTTCCCGCCGCGCTACCGGACCGCCGGCACCGGACCGCCCCCGGGCACCCTGATGCCGACCGAGCTGATCGTCCGGGCCTCGTCACAACGGCGCAGCCCCCGAACCACCGTCAGCCCGCCGCGATCGCCCGGTGAGGTCTGAACCACACCGCGCCCGGTCGGGGGTGCGCGGGTGCCCCGGTGGGGGCCCTCCGGGCGGATTGGATACCGACCGGGTGAGGACGACGGGTGAGTGGTCTTCCTATGATGGGCGAATGACACCCGAGGACCGCTTCCCCGGGCCTGAACTGCCGCACTCAGGCCCCCACCCGCACCAGGACCTCGACGTGCTGCCGTACGGCTCGTACTACGAGCCCAATCCCCCTCAGGAGTACCGGGGTTCGCCCGGTGATTACGCCGGCGAGCAGGCCGGCGGTCAGGACGCCACCTACAGCGGGTACGGCGGCGCGCGCTTCCTGGAGCAGCACTGGCCGGTGGCCGGGCACCCGATGCCCGAGCCGGGGAGCCAGCCGGTCTTCCACGCCTCCCAGCCCCTGGACGACGCCCTCGGCGCGCCGCGGCCGGCCGCCGAAACGCCGGCCGCGGAGGACCCGCCCACCATCGAGCTGGGCCCGCCGATCACCGAGGACAACCCGTACGCCGGCTACCAGCAGCAGCCGGCCGGCGACCCCGGACCGGTGGGACCGCTCTACGTGGTCGGCGACGTGCACGGCTACCTCGACGAACTCTTCGCCGCGCTCCACCAGCAGGGCCTGATCGACGCCGACGGCCACTGGGCGGCCGGCCGCTCGCGGGTCTGGTTCCTCGGCGACTTCACCGACCGCGGCCCGGACGGCATCGGCGTCATCGACCTGGTGATGCAGCTGGCCGCCGAGGCGGCGGCGGCCGGTGGCTACTGCCGGGCCCTGATGGGCAATCACGAACTGCTCTTCCTGGGCGCCCACCGCTACGGCGACGAGCCCGTGCAGTCCACCGCCGGGACCGCCTCGTTCCGCGCGGCCTGGCTGCTCAACGGCGGACAGCAGCACGACCTGGAGCGGCTGCAGGGCCACCACATCAGCTGGCTGTCGCGGCTGCCGGCGATGGCGCTGGAGGACGGGCACCTGCTGCTGCACTCCGACACCACCGCGTACCTGGAGTTCGGCAACTCGATCGACGAGGTCAACGACGCCGTCCACGACCTGCTCGCGGACGAGGGCGCGGACGAGTGGTGGGACGCCTTCCGGCGCTTCACCAAGCGCTTCGCCTTCCGCGGGGCGGGCGGGCCGATGGCCGCCGGCGAGCTGCTCTCCACCTACGGCGGGCACCGGGTGGTGCACGGGCACAGCCCGATCCCGTACCTGACCGGCGAGGCCAACAACGACTCGGGCGAGCGCCCGTACGTGCCCGGCCCCTACATCTACGCGGACGAGCTGGCGGTGGCGATGGACGGCGGGGTCACCATGGAGGGCCGGCTGCTGGTCTCCCGGCTGCCGGTGGACTGACCGCCCGGAGCGCTTTGCGCAGCCGCTCCGCCGCGGCTGTGACTGACTTCACGTCAGCTGTTCCGCTGCCGGGCCGGCGCCCCTACCATCGAGGCACCCACCGGCGGGCCGCCGCGCCCACCCACGCAGGCCGGCCGCCGGGGGCGGGCGGGGCGCCTGCGGGGCCGGGGCCGGCTGCTGCGGCTGCGCGGCGGTGGCCGGCGCGGCCCCGGGGGCCTGCTGCGCTTGGGCGGCCGGGGTGGCGGGCGCGGCGTGCTGCGGGCCGGTGTAGGGCGCCACGGTCACGCTCTGGCCGGCACCCTGCGGGGCGTTCGGCTTGAGGTACGGCGCGGAGCTCAGCCGGCCGGTGTCGCCGGCCGCGGCGATCGGGGCGACGGCGGCGGGGGTGTCGGTGAAGGAGGCCTTCAGCGCGGAGTCCCGGTGCTCGACCGCGGCGGCCGGCGCCTGGGCGACGGCGACCTCGGCGGCGGCGGCGTTGGTGCTGGGGATCGCCAGCGCGACGGCGGAGGCGGCGCAGACGGTGGCCAGGCCGGCCGAGGCGGCGATCACGGAGGATCGTCGACGCACGGTGGTGATCAGGGTGCTGCGCATGCTGGTTACCTCGTTCGGTGTTGCCGGTCCCGGGCGCACGGCAGTGCCGCGGCGATCGGCCGCAGGCTGCTGCGAGGGCGCGCCCCGGACCGTGGGCACCCCGATGTCGGTCGGTGCCGTACGGATGCGCTCCACCGGACTGCGGTGGCACCGGAGGAACAGGTCCGGTGCGGGCGGCGCGCTTGGCGACTCGTCCAGGTTTAACGTGGCCCGCCCCCGGGCAGCAAGCCGCCCGGCTACGACGCACGATCGTAGGTCGGGGCGGTCGACCGGGTCACGGCCCGCCGGCCGGGGGCCACCTCCTCCACGGTCGCCGATCGTAGGTGCGATTCAGCCTGTGGCCGGTGTCACCAGCTTCGTCACCAAGGGCGAGTACGGCTCCACGCATGGCAATCGAAGGCCAGGTGCGCCATGGAGGGCGGAAGGGACGAAATTCGATGGCCCGCACCGTCCCGATCAAGGAAGACTTCCGGGCATGACCGACTCCCTCGCCCCCGAGATCCTCGCCTACTACACCCGTGGCGACGAGGAGGGCCGCCTGCTGCGCGGCACCAACCGCCTGGAGCTGTGGCGCACCCAGGACGTGCTGCGCCGCCTGCTGGCCCCGCTCGCCGAGGACGCCGCCCGGCGCGGCACCGCGCTGCGGATCCTGGACGTGGGCGGCGGCGCGGGCATCCACGCCCAGTGGCTGGCCGCCGACGGACACCGGGTGGAGCTGGTCGACCCGGTGCCGCTGCACGTCGAGCAGGCCGGCCGGCTCGCGGGGGTCACCGCGACCCTGGGCGACGCCCGCGCGCTGGCGGCCGCCGACGGATCCGCGGACGTCGTCCTGCTGCTCGGCCCGCTCTACCACCTGCCCGAGCGCGAGGACCGGCTGCGCGCCCTCGCCGAGGCCCGCCGGGTGCTGCGGCCCGGCGGGCTGGTGGTGGCGGCCACCATCAACCGCTTCGCGGGCGTGCACGACTGCGTGCGGTCGGGCTCCTACTTCACCCCGGCCAACCAGGCCGTCACCGACGCCTGCGTGGCCACCGGCGCGCTGCGGCCGGGCGGCACGGCCAACCTCTTCACCACCGCCTACTTCCACCTCGCCGCGGACGTGCCGGTGGAGTTCACCGAGGCCGGGCTGACCACGACCGGGCAGTACGGCCTGGAAGGCGCCGTCTGGCTGCTCGGCGTCGAGGAGCGGCTGGACGACCCCGAGCAGCGCGCGCTGCTGCTGGACGTGCTGCGCCGCGCCGAGTCCGAGCCCTCGCTGCTCGGAGTCAGCGGCCACCTGCTGACGGCCGGCACCGCCTGAGGCACCCGCCACCGACCGCACCTGACGTCACGTCAGAACCGCCGCGCCCGAGGGCCGGATCCGACCGCCGGATCCGGCCCTTGGCGCATCCGCGCCGTCCGTGCACCGACGGACCCGTGCGGGACCGGGCGACTGTTAGGACTCTTGACAGATAACTGGTCTAGTCCAACCATAAGGTTGTCCATCCGACCGGGATGCACTGTGGGGGTGTGACCACCGGCCGGCAGGGACCCGCCCTGCCCAGATTCCGCCCACCGCCCCCTGCCCGCCGTGCCGTTCCGACGTCCCCCGTACCGGCCTCCCTGCCCTTCACGGCACCGACCGGACGCCTCCACTCCGGCCGTTGTCATGCGCAAATCCTGTCCAGTCCCTTTTCCCCCACGTCTGTTGGAGCATTGATGCGACTTCACAGATCCGTCCAGGCCGCGCTGACCGCCTGCGCCACCCTGGCCGCCTCGGCCGGCATGGTGCTCGGCGCCGGAGCGGGCGCGGCGCACGCGGCCACACCGCTGCCGGCACACGTCTTCGCCCCCTACTACGAGGCCTACACCCCGGGCAGCCTGTCCTCCCAGGTCACCGCGTCGGGCAACAAGTACGTGAGCATGGCCTTCGTCCAGGCCGCCACCAAGGGGTCCTGCACCGTCTACTGGGACGGCGACACCAGCACCCCGATCACCGCCTCCAGCTTCGGCAGCGACATCAGCGCCATCCAGGCCAAGGGCGGCGACGTCATCCCGTCCTTCGGCGGCTACGCGGCCGACAACGGCGGCACCGAGATCGCCGACAGCTGCACCGACGTCAACCAGATCGCGGCGGCGTACGAGAGCGTCATCTCGACCTACAACGTCAACCGGATCGACCTGGACACCGAGGACAACTCGCTGACCAACACCGCCGGCATCGACCGCCGCAACAAGGCGATCAAGCTGGTCGAGGACTGGGCCGCGGCAGGCGGCCGCTCGGTGCAGTTCTCCTACACGCTGCCCACCACCACCAGCGGTCTGGCCTCCAGCGGCCTGGCGGTGCTGAAGAACGCGGTCACCAACAACGCGCGGATCGACGTCGTCAACATCATGACGTTCGACTACTACGACAACGCCTCGCACGTGATGGGCACCGACGCGGAGAACGCCGCCACCGGGCTCTACGGCCAGCTGGCCAAGCTCTACCCGACCAAGACCGCCGCCCAGCTGTGGGGGTCGATCGGGATCACCCTGATGCCGGGCATCGACGACTTCGGCGCGGCCGAGACGACCACCGTCGCGGACGCGCAGGCCGTCCAGGCCTGGGCCACCACCAAGGGCCTCAACACGCTCTCCTTCTGGGCGCTGCAGCGTGACAACGGCGGCTGCGTGGGCACCGCGGGCTCCGACACCTGCTCCGGCATCAGCCAGGGCACCTGGGACTTCAGCCGCGCGCTGGAGCCCTTCACCTCCGGTACCGGCACCCCGGTCAACGACTTCTCGCTGAGCGCCTCGCCGGCCGCGGGCTCGGTGCTGCCGGGTGCCTC
>NZ_BAAALF010000039.1:31573-52876 GCF_039528135.1 Kitasatospora nipponensis
CGACCCTGAGCATCGCCACCACCGCGGCCACCGCCCCCGGCAGCTACCCGCTGACCATCACCGGCACCGCCGCCTCCGGCACCCACACCGCCACCTACACCCTGGGCGTCACCGGCACCCCGGTCAACGACTTCTCGCTGAGCGCCTCCCCGGCGGCCGGCTCGGTACCGCCGGCTCCGGCGACCAGCAGCACGGTCGCCACCGCCGTCACCTCCGGCAGCGCCCAGAGCGTGGCCCTGACCGTCTCCGGCGCCCCCGCCGGCGTCACCGCCACCCTCAGCCCCGCCAGCGTCACCGCCGGCGCCAGCTCGACCCTGAGCATCGCCACCACCGCGGCCACCGCCCCCGGCAGCTACCCGCTGACCGTCACCGGCACCGCCGCCTCCGGCACCCACACCGCCACCTACACCCTGACCGTCACCGGCACCTCCACCGGCGGCAGCCTGGTCAACGGCGGTTTCGAGACCGGCTCGCTGAGCCCGTGGACCTGCCAGAGCGGCGGTGCGGTGGTCTCCACCCCCGTCCACTCCGGTAGCCACGCGCTGCAGGCCGCGCCCTCCGCCGGCCAGACCGGCGAGTGCGACCAGAGCGTCACCCTGCTGCCCAACCACGCCTACACGCTGACCGGTTGGGTGCAGGGCAACTACGCCTACGTCGGGGTCTCGGGCGGCGCGACCGGCTCGACCTGGGCCTCGGCCAGCGGCTGGACCAAGCTGACCGTGCCGTTCACCACCGGAGCGTCGGGCACCGTGACGGTCTACCTGCACGGCTGGTACGGCCAGAGCGCCGTCTACGGCGACGACTTCGCGATCAGCTAGTCCCCGCCCCACCTGCAGTAGCCTGGCCCCGCCTGCCCTCTCCCCGGCAGGCGGGGCCAGGCGTCCGTGCCGGGCCCGACCGCCGTCCCAGGAGCGTGGCGTGCGTCAGGTCCTGATCACCGGTGCCACCGGCACCGTCGGCCACCCGCTGGCCCGGCTGCTGGTCGAACGCGGCGACCGGGTCACGGCGTTGGTGCGCGATCCGGCGCGGGCGGCGGGCGTGCTGCCGCCCGGGGTGCGGCCGGTCGCCGGCGACCTCGGCGAGCCCGAGCGGCTGCGCGCGGCGCTGGCCGGCTGCGACACCGTCTTCCACACCGCCGGCCTGCCCGAGCAGTGGCTGCGCGACCGCGGCGCCTTCCACCGGGTGAACGTGGCGGGCACCGCGCACCTGGTCGAGGCGGCGCTGGCGCAGGGCGTGGACTGCTTCGTGCACACCAGCACCATGGACGTCTTCGAACGCACCCGCGCCACCCCCTTCGACGAGAGCACGCTCGCCGGCCGGCCGCTGGGCACCGCCTACGAGCGCTCCAAGCAGGAGGCCGACCGGCTGGTGACCGAGGCGATCGGGCGCGGACTGCCGGCCCGGATCACCCACCCCTCGGCGGTCTTCGGCCCCGGTCCCGCCGCGCCCACCGCGCT
Organism: Kitasatospora nipponensis; assembly: GCF_039528135.1. Lineage (NCBI taxonomy): Bacteria > Bacillati > Actinomycetota > Actinomycetes > Kitasatosporales > Streptomycetaceae > Kitasatospora > Kitasatospora nipponensis. The sequence goes on from NZ_BAAALF010000039.1 coordinate 33,031, forward strand.
CAACCGGATGCTGGTCGACCTGGCCCGCGGTCGGGTGCCGATGCTGCCGCCGGGCGGCATGGCGGTGGTCGGCAACGAGGACCTGGCCCGCGGCCACCTGCTGGCCGCCGAGGCGCCGGCCGGCTCGCGCTACCTCTTCGTGGACCGCTACCTGGAACTGCCGCAGATCGCCGCGCTGGTGCGCGAGGCCCTCCCGCGGGCGCGGATCCCGCTGACGCTCGCCGCGCCGGCCGCCTGGGCGTTCGCCGCGGTCGGCGAGCTGGCCGCCAAGCTGACCCGCAGCGCCCCCCAACTCTCCTTCGGCGAGCTGCACTTCCTGACCTCGGAGGTCACCCCCGACGCCCGCCGGGCGCAGCTGGAGCTGGGCTGGCACCCCGGCGACCCGCTGGCCGCCGTCGAGGCGACGCTGCGTCACTTCGGCGTACTGCCGCCGTCCTGAGCGGGCGGTGCGGCGGCCAGCAGCTTGCCCGGGTTCATGATGCCGTGCGGATCGAGGGCGTCCTTCACCGCGCGCAGCAGGGCGAGTTCGAGCGGGGAGCGGACCTGCGTGAGCGCCTCACGCTTGAGCACCCCGATGCCGTGCTCGGCACTGATGGTGCCCGCGTACTCCTGGACCAGCTCGTACACCAGGGCGCTCAGCGCGGCCCGGTCGGTGCCGGCCGGGACGAGCACGTTGAGGTGCACGTTGCCGTCCCCGACGTGACCGAAGGCGTTGAGCACCGCGGCCGGGTAGCGCCGGGCCAGCCGCTCGGCGGCGGCGGCCACGAAGGCGCCCAGCGCGCCGAGCGGCACCCCGACGTCGTGCTTGACCGCCCCGCCCGCCCGCTTCTCCGCTTCCGGCAGGGCCTCGCGCAGCCCCCAGAGCGCCTGCGCCTGCGGGCGGTCGAGCGCGGGCACCGCGTCCAGGGCCCAGCCGCGCTCGATCGCCTCGGCCAGGAAGTGCTCCAACTGCGCGGTGAGCGCGGCGCCGTCGCGGCCGGCGCTCGCCTCGACCAGCAGGTACTGCGGATGGGGCCGGGCGAACGGGTCGCGGTGGCCGGTGAGGTGGCGCAGCACCAGCTCCAGGCCGGTGCGCCCGAAGAGCTCCAGTGCGGTCAGCCGGTCCTCGCACACCTCGCGGGCGAGCGCCAACAGGCCGGCGAGCGGGGCGAGGCCGGGCAGGGCGAGCAGCGCCACGGCCCGGTGGCCCGGGCGCGGGAAGAGTCGCAGGGTGGCGGCCGTCACCACGCCCAGGGTGCCCTCGGAGCCGATCAGCAGTTGCTTGAGGTCGTAGCCGCTGTTGTCCTTGCGCAGGCTGCGCAGCCCGTGCCAGATCCGGCCGTCCGGCAGCACCGCCTCCAGGCCGAGCACCAGGTCGCGGGTCATGCCGTAGCGCAGCACGTTGCTGCCGCCGGCGTTGGTCGCCACCACCCCGCCGATCCGGCAGCTGCCCTCGGAGGCGAGCCGCAGCGGGAAGAGCAGCCCGGCCTCCTCCGCGGTCCGCTGCACGTCGGCGACCACGCAGCCGGCCTCCGCGGTGAGGGCGAAGTCGGCCGCATCGACGCTGCGGATCCGGTCCAGGGCCCGCACGCTGAGCACCAGCTGGCTCGCCTCCCCCAGCGGCACGGCGCCGCCGACCAAACCGGTGCCGCCCGCGAAGGGCACCACCGGCACGCCGTGGCGGGCGCAGAGCGCCACCGCGGTGGCCACCTGCTCGGTGCTGCGCGGGCGCAGCACCGCGGCCGGGTGCGACGGCAGCAGGCCGCGCTCGTCGCGCACGAAGCCCGCCGCCGGGTCCGCGGGATCCAGTACGCCGCCGAGGGCGACCGCCGCCCGCAGCGCGGCCAGCTCCGCTGCCATCGAGTCCACGACACCCACCGTAGCGCCGGGGGGACGGCGCTCGGGTGGTGGCTCTAGGGTGAGTTGCCGTCCCTGCCCCCAACCCGCCACCACCCGGAGCCGTCATGTCCGACAACGTCCACGTCCTCGCCCCCGCCGGCCTCGCCCCGGGCCGCGGCTACAGCCACGTCGCCTGGGGCACCGGCCGCCTGATCGCCGTCTCCGGCCAGCTGGCCATGGACGAGCAGGGCCGGCCGGTCGGCCTCGGCGACCCGGCCGCGCAGGCGCGCCAGGTCTTCGAGAACCTGCGCCGCTGCCTGGCCGAGGCCGGCGCCACCTTCGCCGACGTCGTCAAGCTCACCCTCTACGTCACCGACGTCGCGCAGCTGCCGGCGGTCCGCGAGGCCCGCGACGCGGTCATCGACACCGCGCGCCCGCCGGCCAGTTCGGCGGTGGTGGTGGCGGGGCTGATCTCCCCCGACTACCTGCTGGAGGTCGACGCGCTGGCCGTGGTGCCCTAGCCGGAACGCCTAGGGCTGCAGGCGGCCGGCGAAGCGGCGCTCGAAGCCGTCGCCGGTGTCGGCGCTCACCGCGTAGTCGTAGCGGCCCGCGGTGGTCGGGGTGAGCCGGTCCGCGACGCTGCCGCCCGGGGGCACCGTGACCGTGCGGGGGGACGAACCGCTCGCGCCGAAGGCGGTGTTGGCGCCGATGGTGAAGACGACCGGGTGGCTGCCCTGGTTGGTCAGGGTGATCCGTACGCCGTCCGGGTGCTCGACCGAGGCGACCTCCGGGTGCCCCTTGGCCGGGTTCGTCCAGGTCCGCACGTCACCCTTGTACCCGCGCAGGAACCCGTCCGGACCGTGCGCGTCGATGTCGTAGGGGCCGCCGCTGACGCCCAGCGCGCTGAAGTAGTCGGTCACGTTGCCGCCCACCGGCAGGGTGTAGCGCCAGGCGCCGAACTGACGGAAGTTCACCGTGTACATCGAGATGCCCGCGCCCAGCGAGCCCAGGTTGTCCAGGCTGATCCAGAGCAGGCCCTTGGCGGTGTCGGTGCGCGAGGAGGAGCCGAAGCGGTAGCCGGTCGGCAGCGACGGGCGGTCGCCCGGCTCGATCTCGGGCACCTGCTGGACCAGCGGCGGGAAGAGCGGCGGCAGCAGCAGCTTGTCCTGCTCGGCCAGGTCGGCCAGCAGCTTCCTGGTGTCGGGCAGCGCGGGGAAGGTCCGGTCGCTGGTGGTGAAGTCGAAGGCGGACATCAGGTCGCCGCAGACCGTGCGGCGCCAGGCGGAGATGTTGGGCTCGCGCACCCCGGTCCAGTTCTCCAGGAAACGCAGCACCGACGTGTGGTCGAACACCTCGGAGTTGACCCGCCCGCCCCGGCTCCACGGCGAGATGACGATCATCGGCACCCGCGGGCCCAGGCCGATCGGCGCGCCGTTGATGAACTCGTCCGGGGTGCCGTCGGGGGCCACCGGGGGCACCACGTGGTCGAAGAAGCCGTCGTTCTCGTCGTAGTTGAGCAGTACCACGGTCTTCGCCCAGACCTCGGGGTGGGCGGCCAACGCCTGCAGCACCACCGAGGAGGTGAAGTCCGCGCCCTGCGCCGGAGGGTAGTTGGGGTGCTCCGACTGCGCCTGCGGGGCGACCACCCAACTGACGGCGGGCAGGCGGCCGTTCGCCACGTCCTGGGCGAAGTCGTCGGCGCCCCGGCGGGCCATGCCGTTGACGAAGAGCGGCGAGTCCTGGGGGGCGGTCTGGAAGGACCTGAACCAGGCCAACGCGTTGTCGTCGTAGTTGTCCTGCTGCTGGTAGACCTTCCAGGAGATGCCGGCGGCCTGCAGGCGTTCGGGGTAGGTGGTCCAGGTGAAGCCGGTGCGGCTGTTGTCGGTCACCGGGCCGCCGCCGGTGCCGTGCGGGTCGACCGTGCCCGACCAGAGGTAGAGCCGGTTCGGGTCGGTGGAGGCCATCGTGGAGCAGAAGTACTGGTCGCAGAGGGTGAAGTTGTCCGCGAGCGCGTACTGGAACGGGATGTCCTGGCGGCGGTAGTAGCCCATGGTGTACCAGGTCTTGGCCGGGATCCAGTTGCTGTACTGGCCGTTCGCCCAGGCGCTGTGGGTGCCGCTCCAGGAGTGGTCCAGGTCGAAGATGCGCTGCGCGTCGCTGGTGGAGGTGTCCAGGTGCCACGGCAGCAGGCTGGTGCCGCCGACCGTGCCGAGCATCTTCTGCCGCAGCACGTCCGAGCCGCCCGGGAAGCGCAGCCGGGAGGTGTCGCCGTAGCCGCGCACGCCGTTCAGGGTGCCGAAGTAGTGGTCGAAGGAGCGGTTCTCCTGCATGAACACCACCACGTGCTCGACGTCGTCCAGCGTGCCGGGCGCGGTGGGGGCGGCCAGCGCCTGCTGGAGGGAGCCGGGCAGCGCGCCGAGGCCGAGCGCGGCGCCCGAGGCCACGGCCGAACCGAGCAGGGCACGACGGGAGAGCGGGGACACGGGTCCTCCTGGTACGCACGAGGGGTCGGTTACCTGCGGGTAGGGATCCTTCCAGCGATGGGTGAACAACGGAAGACCCGCGGACGGCTGTGGGGATCCGAGGGTCGGCGGCCGCGACCGTAGGATCGCGGCATGACGATCACCCCCACCGTTCTCCTCCTGCCCGGCTACCAGAACTCCGGTCCCCAGCACTGGCAGTCCCACTGGGAGCGACTGCACCCGCAGTACCTGCGGGTCGAACAGGCCGACTGGGACTTCCCGCTGGTGGAGGACTGGGTCGCCACGCTGCACAAGGCCGTGGTGGCGCAGCCAGGGCCGGTGGTGCTGGTCGCGCACAGCCTCGGCTGCGTCACGGTGGCGCACTGGGCGGCCCGCCACGGCCTGCCGGTGCACGGGGCGCTGCTGGTCGCGCCGGCCGACATCGACACCGTGGAGATCGACGAGCTGACGAACTTCCGCCCGATCCCGCTGGAGCCGCTGCCCTTCCCCAGCATCGTGGTGGCCAGCAGCGACGACCCGTACGCGAGCATCGAGCGGTCCCGGCTGCTCGCGGACCGCTGGGGCTCGCGCCTGGTCGAGGCCGGCGCCCACGGACACCTCAACTCCGATTCGGGCATGGGTGACTGGCCCGCCGGGCAGGAACTGCTGCGCGAACTGATCGAGCAGCACTGATCGAGCGCCACTGATCGAGCACCACTGACCGCACCGAGCACGACCGACCCAGGAGGCCGCCGCGCCATGTCCCTGAACGGAACCGCCGCCCACGAGACCCTCGCCGGCCTGCCGCCGCTGGTCGCCCGGGCTCTGGAAGTCGCCCGCGCGCACGGGTTCGAGCACTCCTGCCGGCCCGAACAGGGCCGACTGATCCAGGCGTTGGCGCAGGGCGCGGGCGCGCGGATCGGCGAGAGCGGCACCGGGTGCGGGGTGGGCCTGGCCTGGCTGGCGAGCGGCGCGGCGCCGGGGGTGCGGCTGGTCAGCGTGGAGCGCGACCCGGTGCGGGCGGCGCTGGCCGCCGAGGTCTTCGCCGGCCGGCCGCAGGTCGAGGTGGTGCACGGCGACTGGACCGAGCTGTACGGGCGCGGGCCGTTCGACCTGCTGGTGCTGGACGGCGGCGGTCAGGGCAAGGACGCCGGGCCGGCCGCCGACCCGCTGCGCCTGCTCGCCCCGGGCGGCACCGTGGTGGTGGACGACTTCACCCCCACCACGGGCTGGCCACCGCTGCACGAGGGGAAGCCGGACACCGCGCGGCTGCACTGGCTGGAGCACCCGGCGCTGCGCGCCACCGAGGTCCGGCTCGCGCCGGACCTCGGTTCGGTGGTCGCCACCCTGCGCGCGGACGCCGACCGGGGCTGACGGGCCGGGCGGCGCGGACCTCGAGGGGCGCCGCCCGGCCGGTCAGTACTGCACGGTGATGCGCCGGGCCGGGCCGTCCACCCGGATCCGCCCGCCGCAGGGCAGCACCAGGTGCGGGTCGGTGTGGCCGAAGTCCACGTCGAAGACCGCGAGCGTGTCCGGCGCGTACTCGGCCAGCGCGCGGAGCACCGCCTCGCGCTGGGCGGCCCGGTACTCGGCCCCGGCGGCCGGCTCCAGGGGCTGCGAGAAGCTCCAGCTCTTGGCCCGTGCCATCAGCAGGGCGGGGAACTGGCGCAGCAGTCCGCGCTCGCCCATGTTGCGCAGGATCCGGTACACCTCGTCGGAGCCGGGCATCTCCTCGGAGGTCTCCAGGTAGAGCACCTGCCCGGCGTACTCCTCGACCGGCCGGATCTCGCGGTCGGCCATCAGCATCCAGGACAGGATCTCCAGGTTGCCGCCCCAGCCCAGCCCCTCCACCACCCGGTCGGCCCGGTGCCAGGTCCAGCCCTCGGCCGGCCGCATGGCCGGCTCCTGCGCCAGCGCCCCCGGCTCCGCCCAGTCCTGCTCGACGTCGCGGAACTCCGCGCCGGGGCGCAGCTCGTACTCCCCCGAGCCGAGCAGCGCCGCGCGCAGCGAGTCGGCGGTGGCCGGGTGCACGGCGCCGCCGCGGCCCAACTGCACCATCACGCAAGCGCCGTGGTAGCTGACGATGCCCAGGTTGCGCAGCAGGAGCAGCAGGTTGGTGTTGTCGCTGTAGCCGAAGAACGGCTTGGGGTTGGCCCGGATCAGCTCGCGGTCCAGGTGCGGCAGGACGGTGATCTGGTCCTCGCCGCCGATGCTGGCGATGACCGCGCGGATCTCCGGGTCGGCGAAGGCCGCGTTGATGTCCGCGGCCCGCTCGCGCGCGCTCGCACCGAGCTTGCGGGTGGTCGGGTACTCCACCGGCAGCAGCCCGAACTCCTCGCGCAGCCGGCGCAGCCCGAGCTCGAAGGGCAGCGGGAAGACCGCGGGGCCGGCGAAGGACGGCGAGAGGATCGCCACCTTGTCGCCGGGCCGCGGCTTGGCGGGGTACACGGGGGTCACGGGGGTGGCCGGCGTCGTCATGCGGTGATCGTAGGTCGGCCGTCGCAACTGCCACCAGCGGTTTTCGCGCCCGGCCCGGCCGGGGCGGCTGCCGGGCGTCCGGCGGAGCGGGCAGGTGGGCGGGCAGGTGGGCGGGTCAGGCCAGCCGTTCGAGCTCCGCGGCCCGGCGCAGGTCCTTGGGCCGGCCGACCGCGCGCCGCATGGCCGTCAGGTCGGCCCGGGTCAGGTAGTGGATGACCGTGCCGTCCTCGCCCGCGGTGCTGAGCGCGCGGGCGGCGAACCCGGCGACGTCCAGCTCGCCCCAGGGCAGGGCCGGGGTGCAGCAGTCGCCGCTGGCGGCCGGGCTGCTGAAGTCGAGTTTGGGGAGCAGGAAGGCGGACGCCTCGCAGCGGACCTCGGCGCCGTCGTCGTCAGTCAGCCGGGCGCCGACCGCGGCGAAGGCGGCGGCCATCCGCGCGGCGCCCTCGGGGGCGCCGTCCCAGAGCAGGTCGAGGTCGCCGGTGAGCTCGGTGGAGCCGTGCAGGATGCCGGCCACCTGACCGATCACCACCACCCGGGCGCCCTGCCGGTCGAGTTCGGCCAGCAGGCGCAGCGGGTCGAAGCCGATCGCGCCGTCGGTGGCGATGGTGCCCTGCCGGTCGTCGGCGTCGTCGTGGCCCAGGCCGGTGGCCGGCCGGTCGCGCACCAGCTCCGCGGTGCGCCGCACCGCGTGCCGCAGCCGGGAGACGGGGTCGCTGCCGGGGTCGGTCATGCGGTGCTCCTCCAGGTCTCCGGGCGGCGAGTCGATCACGGAGCGCGCCGGGCTGTCCACCGGGTTTGCCGCCCCGCGCGCCCCACCGCACCCCACCGCACCCCACCGCAGGCCCCCCGCACACGCCGACGCCGCCGTCCCTCCTGCAGGAGGGACGGCGCCGTCGTGGCAGCGCAGCCGGTGTCCGTCAGACCGTCAGTGCGCCATGACCGGGATGTCGGCCACCTCGCCGTCGGCGGAGGCCACCACGTGGTTGGCCTTGCCGCCGCCGTTCAGCAGCGTGGCGGCGATCGCCGCGGCGATCAGCAGGATCCCGAAGGACCACCAGATCGCGGTGGAGAAGCCGTGCACCGCGGCCTGCGCCTGGAGCAGCTTCGGCGACACGCCGGGGCCGGCGTGGGCCTTGACGTACGCGGTGGTGGCGCTGGTGGCGACCGTGCTGAGCAGCGCGGTGCCGATGGCGCCGCCGACCTGCTGCGAGGTGTTCACCATCGCCGAGGCGACGCCGGCGTCCTGCGGGCGGACCCGGAAGGTGGCCAGGCTCATCGCCGGCATGAAGGCGGTGCCCATGCCCAGGCCCATCAGGATCAGGCCCGGCAGGATCAGCCAGTAGGACGAGTCCACCTTGATCTGGGTGAGGATCAGCATGCCGGCGGCCGCGACCAGGAAGCCGGGGCCCATCAGGTACCGGGCCTGGACCCGGTTCATCAGCCGGGCGCCGATCTGGGTGGAGCCGGTGATCATGCCGGCGACCATGGGCAGGAAGGCCACACCGGTGATGACCGGGGTGTAGTCGAGCACCTTCTGCATGTAGTAGGTCAGGAAGAGGAAGAGACCGAACATCCCGATGATGGCCAGGCCCAGCGAGAGGTAGGCGCCACCGCGGTTGCGGTCGAGCACCACGCGCAGCGGCAGCAGCGGGGCGTTGACCTTGCTCTCGACCAGGACGAAGGCGGCCAGCAGCACGGCGGCGGCGATGAACAGGCCGATCGTGGTGCCGGAGGTCCAGCCGTCCTCGGAGGCCTTGGTGAAGCCGTAGACCAGCGAGACCAGACCGGTGGAGACCAGCAGCACGCCGGGGATGTCGAGCTTGTTGCGGTTGCGGCTGCCGACCGGCTCGGTGATCACCAGGATGGCGCCGGCCACCGCGATGACCGCGAACGGGACGTTGATGAAGAAGGTCCAGCGCCAGTTCAGGTACTCGGTGAGCACGCCGCCCAGGATCAGGCCGATCGCGCCACCGCCACCGGCGACCGCGCCGTAGATGCCGAACGCCTTGGCGCGCTCCTTGGCCTCGGTGAACATCACCGTGAGCAGCGAGAGCGCGGCCGGTGCGAGCAGCGCGCCGAACAGGCCCTGCAGGGCGCGGGCGCCGATCAGCATGCTGGTGCTGGCGGCGGCGCCGCCGACCGCCGAGGCCAGCGCGAAGCCGACCAGGCCGGTGATGAAGGTCCGGCGCCGGCCCCACAGGTCGGAGATCCGGCCGCCGAAGAGCAGCAGCCCGCCGAAGGCCAGCGCGTAGGCGGTGATCACCCACTGGCGGGTGGTGTCGGAGAAGCCGAGGTCCGCCTGGGCGGAGGGCAGGGCGATGTTCACGATGGTGGCGTCCAGCACCACCATGAGCTGGGCCAGCGCGATGAACGCCAGGGCCTTCCAGCGCCTGGGATCGGCTTGGAGGTCGGATGAAGACATGGAGGTACTCACCTAACGACAGGGTGGGGCTGACGGTACGGCGCGGCTGTGCCGCGTCAGGAAACTCGTGGGACCCGGGTGCTCCCGGGGCGGCTCAGGACGGACGCAGATCCTCGGTGGTGACGGCCCGGCCGGGCAGGGCGGAGATCGCGGGGGCGCGCAGCCCGTCGAGGAAGACGATCAGGTTGCGCTCGAAGAGCGTGCTGAGGTCCAGCTTCAGGCAGCCGGTCCCGGGCAGCGGGCGGGTGAGCTGGGCGAGCGCGAGGAACAGGTCGCCGGGGGCGACGTCGGGGCGCAGCCGGCCGTCCAGCCGGGCGCGTGCCATCAGGTCCTCGACGGCCTGCTCCAGCTCGGTGCGGGCGGCCAGGAGCTGCTCGTCGTGCTGCAGGTCGACGTACTCCGACAGCAGCGAGCAGAGCGCGCCGATCCGCTCCTCGGAGGCGGCCCGGACGTAGTCGCACAGCGCCTCGAAGGAGTCCCGGTCGTCGGCCAGGGCCTGCTGGGCGCGGACCAGGATGCGGCCCATCACCGAGAGTGCCACCGCGCGCACGAGGGCGGAGCGGTCCGGGAAGTTGCGGTAGAGCGTCGCGTTGCCCACGCCGGCGCGCTTGGCGATGTCGTCCAGCGGCACGGTCGCGCCGTTCTCGACGAACAGCTCGCGCGCGGCGGTGATGATCCGCTCGCGGTTGCGGGTGGCGTCGGCCCTCAGGCGGGGCGCCGCGGCGGGGCGAGCGGTCGACTCGACCTGCAGGGTGTCCATCACGGCGCTCCTTTCCGGGGATTCGCTCCCCACTTCCATCGACTGTACTGCAAACGGGGAGAAGCTCCCCGGATATTTCCGCTCCGCCGGATTTCCCCGGTGTGAGCCACCTCACCTCGCCGGGATGACCTCGCTGACCTGTGGGTATCCCTTCCGGGCGGCCACATGCCGGGCGCTGCCGTGTGGCGCGTCGCAGACTGGGCAGGAAGGCCGGGGTGTGCTCAGACCCCGATCGACGAGGACGGTGATCGCAGTGAACTACGGACGGCCGTCGAGCCCATCCCTCGGCACCGCACCGCAGGCACCACCGACGGTGACCCCGCTGACCCAGTCGTCCGCCGAGGCGTACGTGGCCAGCACGTGTTTCAAGATCGGCCCCCCGCGGCGGGTCGGCGTCGAACTGGAGTGGTTCGTCCATGACTCCGCTCGACCCGACAGCGATCCCGACCCCGACAAGGTGGCGGCCGCCCTGGACACCCTGCGGCTCGACCCCGACAACCCGCTCCTCCCCCTCGGCTCCCGGCTCACCCGGGAACCCGGCGGCCAGGTAGAGCTCAGCTCCCCGGCCGCCGAAGGACTCACCGAGTGCCTCGAGACCACCCGCCGTGACCTGGACGCCCTGCGCGGCGCCTTCACCGCCCAGGGCCTGACCCTCGCCGGCTACGGCACCGACCCGCATCCGCGCGAGCGCCGGATCCTGCTGCGCCAGCCGCGCTACCTGGCGATGGACGAGTTCTTCGGACGGGCCGGGCCGTGGGGCCGGATCATGATGTGCGTCACCGCCTCGCTGCAGGTCTGCCTGGACGCCGGCACCGACGCCGCCGACCCGCGAGGCTTTCGCCAGCGCTGGCTGCTGGCCCACCGGCTCGGTCCGGTGCTGGTCGCCGCCTTCGCCAACTCCCCGCTGCTGGACGGGCGGCCCACCGGCTACCGGTCCACCCGGCAGGCGGTCTGGTCCCGGATGGACCCCAGCCGCACGCTGGCGCCCGCCGCCGTGGACGGCGACCCGCGCCTGGCCTGGGCGCGCTACGTGCTGGACGCCCAGGTGCTCTGCGTGCGCCGCCCCGCCGGCCGGCCGTGGAACGCCCCGGCCGGCCTGACCTTCCGCGACTGGCTGCGCCGGCCCGAGGCCGAGCGCCCGAGCCTGGCCGACCTCGACTACCACATGACCACGCTCTTCCCGCCGGTGCGCCCGCGCGGCTACCTGGAGCTGCGGATGATCGACGCGCAGCCCGGCGACGGCTGGCTGGTACCGGCGGTGCTGACCGCCGCGCTCTTCGGCGACCCGCGGGCGGCCGAGGCCGCCCTCGCCGCCCTCGAACCGCTGGAGCCGCACGAGGCGGCGGCGAACGGCGCCGAGCCCGGGCCGCGCGGCCCCGCCTGGACCAGGGCCGCCACCCGGGGCATGGACGACCCGGTGCTGCGCAAGGCGGCACTGGGCTGCTTCGCGGCCGCCGACAGCGCACTGGCCGGCCAGGACGGCGACGGCCGACTGCGCCGGCTGCTGGGCGAGTTCGCCGAGCGCTACCCCGTGCGGGGCCGATGTCCCGCCGACGATCTGCTGGACCCGCCGGGCGCCCGCCGCGCCACCGCGCCCCAGGAGGACGCACCGTGCTGAACCCCGACCTGACCGACGAACAGCTGCGCGCGAGCATCGCCCACGAGCTGCTGACCGCCCGGGACCGCACCGGCGGCCTCACCGACTGCCTGGACGACAACGAACTCACCACCCAGCACTCCACGTTGATGTCCCCGCTGGTCTGGGACCTGGCGCACATCGTCAACCAGGAGGAGCTCTGGCTGCTGCGCAACGTGGGCGGCCGCGAGTCGATGTACCCGCAGATCGACCCGCTCTACGACGCCTTCGAGCACCCGCGCTCCGAGCGGCCCTCGCTGCCGCTGCTGGCGCCCGCCGAGGCCCGCGCCTACGGGCACGAGGTGCGCGGGCGGGTGCTGGACCTGCTCGACGGCGTCCGGCTGACCGGCGCCCCGCTGCTGGAGGCCGGGTTCGCCTTCGGTCTGATCGCCCAGCACGAGCAGCAGCACGACGAGACGATGCTGATCACCCACCAACTGCGCGCGGGCGCCGCGGTGCTCACCGCGCCGGCCCCGCCGCCCGCGCCCGGCGACGTGCTGCCCGCCGAGGTCGTCATCGCGGCCGGACCGTTCACCATGGGCACGGACACCGAGCCGTGGGCGCTGGACAACGAGCGCCCGGCCCACCAGGTCGACCTGCCGGCCTTCGCCATCGACACCGTGCCGGTCAGCAACGCCGACTACCTGCGCTTCGTCGAGGACGGCGGCTACGAGCAGCCGTCCTGGTGGAGTCCGCAGGGCTGGGAGCACCGGATGGCGGCCCAGTTGAGCGCGCCGCTGTTCTGGACCCACGAGGACGGCCAGTGGCTGCGCCGGCGGTTCGGACGCACCGAGGACCTGCCGCCGCAGGAACCGGTGCTGCACGTGACCTGGTACGAGGCGGACGCCTACGCGCGCTGGGCCGGGCGGCGACTGCCGACCGAGGCCGAGTGGGAGAAGGCCGCCCGGTACGACCCCGCCACCGGCCGCTCCCGGCGCTTCCCGTGGGGCGACGCCGCACCCACCGAGCAGCACGCCAACCTCGGCCAGCGCCACCTCCAGCCGGCCCCGGTCGGCAGCTACCCCGAGGGCGCCTCGCCGCACGGGGTGCGGCAGTTGATCGGCGACGTCTGGGAGTGGACGGCCAGCGACTTCACGCCCTACCCGGGCTTCCGGGCCTGGCCCTACCGGGAGTACTCGGAGGTCTTCTTCCCCGCGCCCGGCGAGGCGGCGCCGTACAAGGTGCTGCGCGGCGGCAGCTTCGCGGTGGCGCCGGTGGCCTGCCGGGGCACCTTCCGCAACTGGGACTACCCGATCCGCCGGCAGATCTTCGCCGGCTTCCGGACCGCCCGGGACGCCGGGAGCGGCGCCTGATGTGTCGCCATCTCGCCTACCTGGGCCCGCCGGTGAGTCCGGCCGAGCTGCTGGTGGAGCCGCCCTACGGGCTCTACCGGCAGTCCTGGGCACCGCGCATGCAGCGGCACGGCACGGTCAACGCGGACGGCTTCGGCCTGGGCTGGTACGCCGAGGGCCAGCCGCACCCGGCCCGCTACCGGCGGGCGGTTCCGATCTGGGCCGACGAGAACTTCACCGACCTGGCCCGCGTCCTGCGCACCGGGGCGCTGCTGGCCGCGGTCCGTTCGGCCACCGCCAGCACCACCGCCGGTGAGGCCGCCGCCGCGCCGTACGCGGCCGACGGTTGGCTCTTCAGCCACAACGGTGCCCTGACCGGCTGGCCGAAGGCCACCGGGGCGGTGGCCGAACTGCTGGAGCCTGCCGAGCTGTTGGGGCTGGAGGCACGCTGCGACTCGGCGCTCGTCTGGGCCCTGCTGCGGCGCCGGCTGCGCAGCGGCCAGGAGCCGGCCCGGGCGCTGGCCGGCACCGTGCGCGAGGTCGCCCGGTGCACCGAGGCCCGGCTCAACCTGCTGCTCACCGACGGGAAGGTGATCGCCGCGACCACCTGGGGCGACACCCTCTTCCACCGGCTGGAGCTGGGCCGCTCGGTGCGGGTCGCCTCCGAACCCGGCGACGACGGCCCGGGCTGGACGCCGGTCCCGGACCGCTCCGTGCTGCTCGCCACCCCCGACGCGGTGACCGTCCATCCCCTGGACTCCGCTCTTCGAGAGGACCCCCTGCGATGACCGCCTTCGAGCTCACCCGCCAGCTCCCCGCCGACCACTTCGCCGACGCGCTGCGCTCGGACGTGCTCAGCGGGCTGACCGCACGGCCCAAGTGGCTTCCGCCCAAGTGGTTCTACGACCAGCGCGGCAGCGAGCTGTTCGAGGAGATCACCCGGCTGCCCGAGTACTACCCGACCCGCGCCGAGCGGGCCATCCTGACCGAGCGGGCCGGCACGATCGCCGCCGCGACCTCGGCCCGCACGCTGGTCGAACTGGGCTCCGGTTCCTCGGAGAAGACCCGGTTGCTGCTGGACGCGCTGCGCTCGCTGGGCACCCTGGAGACCTATGTGCCGGTCGACGTCAGCGAGAGCGCGCTGCGTGAGGCAGGTCACCAACTGGCAGCAGACTACCCTGAGTTGGCCGTCCATGGAGTGGTTTCCGACTTCACCGCGAGCCTGGCCCTGCCACGGGCGGTGCGCGGGCCCAAGCTGGTCGCCTTCCTCGGCGGCACGCTGGGCAACCTGCTGCCGGCCGAGCGGGCCGCCTTCCTGACCGCCCTGCGCAGCGAACTGGCGCCCGGCGACTCGCTGTTGCTCGGCACCGACCTGGTCAAGGACCCCGCGGTGCTGGTCGCCGCCTACGACGACGCGGCCGGCGTGACGGCCGAGTTCAACAAGAACGTGCTCAACGTGCTGGACCGCGAGCTGGACGCGGGCTTCGAGCCGGACGCCTTCGAGCACGTGGCGCTCTGGGACCCCGAGCAGGAGTGGATCGAGATGCGGCTGCGCTCGACCCGCGCCCAGCAGGTGAAGATCCCGGCCCTGGACCTGGTGGTGCGCTTCGCCGAGGGCGAGGAGCTGCGCACCGAGGTCTCGGCCAAGTTCCGCCGCGAGCGGGTGGAGCGGGAGCTGACGGCGGCCGGCTTCGCCCTGGCCCACTGGTGGACCGACCCCGAGGGGCGGTTCGGCCTCTCGCTCGCCCACCCGGTGGCGTAGCGGGGGATCGGGCGCAGGCACGGGGGTCGCGGTCGACAGCCGCGGCCCCCTTTCCGCTGCCCGGATCCGCCGTGCGCGGGGTCTTGTCCGAAGGTGTGAATCGCTGCTTCACTTCTTGCCATGGCCTACCGGAAGACCCCCGCCGTGCAAGCCCGGCTGGACGCGCAGCGCGAGACCGTGCTCGCCGCGGCCACCGCGCTGCTCGCCGAACGCGGTTACGCCGCCTGCTCGGTGGCCGCGGGCATCGCGCGGGCGGGGATCGCCACCGGGAGCGTGTACCGCTCCTTCCCCAGCAAGGCCGAGCTGGTCGCCGAGCTGTTCCGCGCGGTGGTCGGCCGGGAGGTGGCGGCGGTGCGCGAGGCCGCCGAGTTCGCCGGGGACCTGCACGCCCAGGTCGCCTCGGTGATCGGCACCTTCGCCGGCCGCGCGCTGGGAGCGCCGCGCCTGGCGTACGCGCTGCTCGCCGAACCGGTGGACGCCGAGGTGGAGGCCGAACGCCTGGTCTTCCGCCGGGCCTTCCGCGACGTGATCGCCGCCCGGATCGCCGAGGGGACGGCGGCCGGCCGGCTGCCCCCGCAGGATCCGCAGCTGACCGCCGCGCTGCTGGTCGGCGGGGTCGGCGAGGCCCTGGTCGGCCCGCTCGCCGACGGCGGCCGGGCCCCCGACGACCTGATCCCGGCACTGATCGTCTTCGCGCTGCGCGCCCTCGGCGGCTGCTGCGCCTGACCCGCCCCCGGCCGCCCCCACTCGCCGGCCCGCCCCCCCCCCCCCCCCCCCCCCCCCCCGGCCGCCCGCCTCCCCCGGCCCTACGCCCGAACCGGAGCCGTACCGTGCCCGACACCTCCCCCACCCCCGCCCGTGCCGGTGCCACCGCGACGGTGGCCCGCGACCCGTTCGCCGACCGCGAGCTGAACGCCGAGCGCCTGCTGCGCGTCTCCGCGAAGCACTCGCACGACCCGCTGACCGAGATCGACTGGGACGCGCCCCTCGACCCCGACCAGTTCGCCCTGCCCGCGCACCGCGTCTCGCTCTACGGCACCGAGCTGTGGGAGCGGCTGACCCCGCGTCAGCAGGCCCGGCTCAGCGTCCACCAGCTGGCCAGCGTCACCGCGGCCGGCATCTGGTTCGAGCTGATCCTGATGAACGGCCTGGTCCGGCACGTCTACGACAGCGACCTGACCACCCGCCACGCCCAGTACGCGCTGACCGAGGTGGCCGACGAGTGCCGGCACTCCACCATGTTCGCCCGGTACATCACCAAGACCGGCTACCCCACCGCCCGGCCCAGCAAGCGGGCCCACCGGCGCGGCAAGTTCCACCTGCTGCTCAACGACACCACGCTCACCTTCGCGGGCGCGATATTCGTCGAGGAGTTCACCGACGCGATGCAGCGCGAGATGATCCGCGACGAGAGCCTGCAGCCGCTGGCGCGGGCCGTGGCCAAGATCCACGTGATCGAGGAGGCCCGCCACATCGGTTACGCCAAGCCGGAGTTGGAGCGGCGCTGGGCCAGGATGAGCCCGGCCCGGCGGGCCGTGTTCCGGCAGGTGATCGGGGTGCTGGCGTACGAGGCGGTGATCGAGTGCGTCAACCCGCGGGTCTACGGGCTGGTCGGGCTCGACCCGCGGCAGGCCAGGGTGGTCGCCGAGCAGAACGCGCACTGGCAGGCGGCCAAGCGGGACTGGGCCCGCAAGGCGATCGCCTTCTTCACCGAGATCGGCATCATCGACCGGCGCAGCGAGGCCATGTGGCGCCGGGCCTCGCTGCTGCCCTGACCGGCCCGGGCGTCGCCGCGCCCGGCCCGGTCACCGTGGCCCGCCCTCCCCTCAGGACCCGGCGGGCTCCACCGAGGGCTCGGGCGTCGCGGTGTTGAGCCGGGCCAGGCCGATCCGGGTGGCCACCACCGCCACCCGGTCGCCCGCGACCAGCGGGCGCCCGCGGTCGGCGTTGTGCCAGTCGTACGCGCCGCCGCCGGCCCGGCGCAGCGCCAGGACCCTGATCCCGCCCAGCGCCTCGATGTCGGCCCGGCTCATCCCGGCCGGCGCGGTGCCCTCCTCGGCGGTCAACTCGGCGACCAGCAGCACGTGGCGGAAGACCGAGAGGGTGCCCAGCACCTCGCGGCCCATCAGCGCCGCCGCGAAGGCCGGGGCGGCCAGGTAGGAGACCGAGCGGGAGGCGACGTTGCCCAGCTTGGCGTAGACGTGGCGGGCGAAGTCGTCGTCGAAGAACCGCAGCACCACCCGTAGGTCACCGCGGAGTTCGCGCGCCTCCAGGGCCGCCTCCAGGTTGACCGCGTCGTCGCTGGTGACCGCCACCACCGCCTGCGCGTGCTGGGCGCGGGCGGTGCGCAGCTGGTCGGCGAGCAGGCCGTCGCCGACCACCACCGGAATCCGCAGCGCCTGCATCGCGGCGATGCCGCGCGCCTGCGGGTCGATCTCCAGGCAGGCGACGGGGACGCCCAGTTCGTGGATCAGGGTGGCCACCCTGGTGCCGACGTTGCCCAGCCCCACCACGATCACGTGGTCGCGCAGCCCGGAGCTGGGGCTGCGCGGCAGGCCGCGCCGCAGCGAGGCCAGCACGTCGACCATGAAGGCGGTGACCGCCGAGACGAAGGAGACGCCGCAGAGCGTGATCACCACCTGGGCCAGCCGCTGCCAGCCGCCGCCGGTGCCGGCCGAGGCCGGGGCGCCGCGCTGGTCCGGGGTGGCGGCGCCGGCCATGTCGAGCAAGGTGGTGTAACAGGTCCACAGGAAGTCCCGGTTGAGCACCCAGAGCAGCACGAAGGACAGTCCGATGACGCCGCCGAGGCTGCCCAGGATCATCCTGTTGCGGAAGGTGGTGAAGAACCGCAGGGCGTCCAGGACCCGGTAGCGCAGCCGGGCGAAGGCCGACACCCGGACCCGCGGCTGGCGCGCCAGCGTCTGCAGGACGGCCTGACTGCTCCAGTCCGCCCGCGGTCCCGGCACCCGTCCCAGGGCCACCGGGCCGCCCTCGGCGGTGCTCGCCAGCTGGATGAACTCACTGGCCGCCGAGGCCGGTTCGGGCAGCAGCCGGAGCCGGCCGAGGTCCTGGCGGTCGATCCGGTCGGCGGCGACGGCGAGGTAGCCGGAGTCCTGCTGCGGGTCGTAGTCGTAGTTGACGCACAGCAGCCGGTCGCCGACCTGGACGGTGTGCGGCTGGGAGAGCGCGTTGTTGGCGAAGGCCGGCGCCGCGGTGGCCGAGCCGGAGAGCGCGGCGCAGTTGGTCAGCATGCGCTGGACGTGTTCGCCCAGCCGCAGGTTGAACATCCGCAGCACGATCCGGATCCCCGGGCTCTGGCTGCGGGCGTTGAGCGCGGCGTGGATGTTGGCCTGGTCGTCGCCGTCGACCAGCGCGATGCCGCGGGCGCTGGCGGCGCCGGCCGCGCGCAGCGCGTCCGCGGTGACGGTGCCGGACTCCAGCACGGCCGCGACACCCGGGATCCGCTCGATCCGCGGCCCGTGGTCGCGGGCCAGGTCGGGCACGATCGCCACCACCGGGACCTCGTAGTGCTCCAGGAGTTCCAGGATCAGGCGGTGCGCCAGCGCGTTGCCGCCGCTGACGATGTAGTGGTCGCTGAACGGGACCGGAGGAGCGGTCGACCCGACCGAAGGCTCCCCCCGAGCTGCCTGTGTCATGCCTCACATGGTAGTGACCGGACCTGGCCCGATCACGCCGCCGCCACCCGTCTTCAGCAGCTTCAGCACCGGGGTCCTTCGCACACCGCATCCGGTCCCGCCATCCGCCACCGGTCGGCCCGGCGATCGGTTTCGGCCATCGGGAAGAAATTGATGGTCCCTCACATCACTGGGTGAGACAGACTTCTGACATTGTGTCGTCAATCTGGTTAGATGATCCGCGCCTGCCGGTCCACGGCCCGGTGAACAGTCCGTCCGTGCAAGGATCTTGATGACAGCACATATTCCGCAGGCGGTGGCCTGGAGCCTGGCCGGCGGTCTGCCGGTGAGCCTGGGCCTGCTGCTGCGCCAGTGGCGCGTCGCCCGGGTCCGGGCCAGGGCGCTGAAGGGCGCCCTGGCGGCGGTCGCGGCGCGGGACGAGGAGGCGCTGCTGCTCGCCACCGTCAAGCTGCCGGCGTTCACCCACTCCACCTTCACCCAGGGCACCCACCCGCACCCGCTGCTGGCCGGCAGCGAGTTCACCAGGAACCTGCAGAGCGTCTACGAGCAGTTCACCAGCGCCGCCGAGCGGGCGGAGGCGCGCGCCGACCGGAACAGCAAGGCCGCCCTCAAGGGGGCCGTGCGGGCCCTGCAGGGTCTCGCCAACGAGCAGCAGGTCGCCATCTCCGAGATGCAGGAACGGCACGACCACCCCGCCGTGCTGCGCGACCTGCTGGAGATCGACCACGCCAACTCCCAGTTCGGGCGCCGGGCGCAGGCCATCGCGGTGCTCTGCGGTTCCTGGCCGGGCCGCCAGCGCAGCGCCTCCTCGCTGAGCGACGTGGTGCGCGGCGCGACCTCGCGGATCCGCGACTACCGACGTGTTCAGCTCCGGACCCAGCTCGAACTCGCCCTGGTCAGCCGGGTGGTGGAGCCGGTGGTGCTGGCGGTGGCCGAACTGCTGGACAACGCGGCCCGGCACTCGCAGCCCAACACCGACGTCGAGGTGAACCTGCAGCCCGCGCACAACGGCGCCTGCATCGTGATCGACGACGCCGGGGTCGGATTGGGCCGGCGGGAGACCGAGGAGGCCGGGCACCTGCTCTCCGGGCAGCGCACGGTGGACGTCACCCGGCTCGGCGACCCACCGCAGTTCGGCTTCGCGGTGATCGGCGTGCTGGCGGCGCGCTACGGGTTCCAGGTCTCGGTGGACACCCGGTCGCCCTACGGCGGTGTGCGGGCGGTGGTCTTCCTGCCGACCGCCCTGCTCACCCACCTGACGCCGCAGGAGGCGCCCACCGCCCTCGCACCCCGGGCCCGCCCAGCCGCCCCCCTCCCGCCGGCCACCACGCGGCAGTCCGGCCCGCCGGCCCGCGCGCTCGCGACGCCGCCCGACACCACCCCGGCGCCCGAGGCCCCCCGGCCCATCCCCGTTCCACCGGCTGCCGCCGTGCGGCCGGCGGAAGGGGGATGGGCCGGGGGGCCTCCGGGGCGGGGGGGGGGGGGGGGGGGGGGGGGGGGGCGGGGGGGGGGGGGGCGGACTGCCGGGGGGGGGGGGGGGGGGGGGGGGGGGGTGGGGGG
>NZ_BAAALF010000040.1:0-52483 GCF_039528135.1 Kitasatospora nipponensis
CCCCCCCCCCCCCCCCCCCCCCCCCCCCCCCCGCCCGCCCCCCCCGGTACCCCGCGGCCACCACCCCGGCCACGGCCGCCGGCCGGTTGTCCACGGCGGCCGCCGCGCTCACCACCAACACCGCGTACGCCACCCCCGAACACCACCGGCGCCACCTCTCGTACTCCAGCCGCAGCTCACCGGCCGGCCGGCTCGCTCCGCTCATGCGCTCGCGGCCACGGGGAAGCCGTCCGAGGCGTCGGCCGGCCGGCCGTGCTCCCACACGCTGTCGAACTCGCTCTGGAAGTGCTGGAACCACTGCTCGTCGCGGTGCGGCAGGACGGTGAAGACGGCGTCACCGCTGGCCGAACCGTGCGAGTAGATGTCGACGTGGATGCGGCCGCCGGGTCGTTGCGGGTCGAGCAGGAGCAGCCCGAAGGCCGGCACGAACCGCAGGAAGCGCACCTCCACCCGGCCCGCGGCGCCGGGCGTCTCGGCGAGTTCGCGGAGCAGGTCGACGGACGAGCGCAGCCGGTTGCGGTACATCTCGCCCCGCTCGGGGATCGTGCTGCGGTGCGCCGCTTCGTCGGGGCCCGTACCGGTGGGGTCGATCAGTGCCACCTTGACCACGGCGCCGGCGACGGTCCTGCGCTGGAGCTCGTCCACCAGGTTGCGCAGCGTCCGCGAGAGCGTCACCCCGACGATGCGGATGTCCTGTGCGGTGCGCACGTGCTCGACCAGGTCCGCCTTCTCCCGGCCGAGGAAGTCCTCGGCGCGGACCTCGCCGCTGCCCCGGGCGCGGACCTCGGCCGTCAGCTCCGCCACCTGCCGGCGGCTGCCCAGCATCCCGCCGGCCAGCAGGGCCAGCGTCGCGAGCGTGGCGGCGGCCAGCACGTCACCCCCGACCGTGCCGATGATCCCGAGGACGGCCAGCACCAGGGAGAGCAGTGCCGTCGTGTAGATCTCCAGGTTCTCCCCTGCCGAGAGATCCGCACGCAACCGCCGAAGAAAACGCATGAGGCCCATCGTCGGGACGGCCTGAAGGTGTGTCAACGAAAAAAAGTCGGGCCGCCCGCCGTGATCGACCCGCTGGGCCGGCTTGCTCGACCCGCTCGACCCGCTCGACCCGCTCGGCTCGCTCGACCCGTTCGGCTCGCTCGGCCGGGAAGCCACGGGTGACTGTCGGACCGCGGTGGCAGCATGCCGGCAGGACAGCGCGGAGAGAGAGGAGGGCACCATGAGCTTCCTGGGGATGTGGTGCCTGGTGCCCATGCAGGCCGATGCCATCACGCGGTACGCGCCGGACCTGTTGCCGGCCGTCGAGGAGGAAGCGGCCCATCCCTCCTCCGGGGACCTCCTGCGGTGGTGGCGCGAGGTGGGAAGTACCGAGGAGTCCCGGCACCGGTTCGTCGAGGCGGCCGCTCCGTCCGCGCTGGACGAGCGGATCTGTCGCGTCTACGAGGCGTGGGAGTGCGGCCGTGACGAAGCCCTCCCGTACCTCGCCGTCTCCTGCCGCAACTCCTATCCGGCCGCCGCGATGGCCTTCGCCCTCGGCCCGGAGCGCTTCGCCCACCTGCCCGGCTGGATCGGGGACCTCGTCCTGACCCCCGAGCAGGTCCGCCGGACCCTTCCCGCGATCGAACGCGCCTTCACCTGGAGCACAGGGGACCGGGCCGAGGCCGAGCGCCTCCTGACCGCCGCCCTGCGCGACGAGGGCGACCGGGAGGACATCGACGCGCTGCTCGACGGCGTCCCCCCGGTCTGGCGCGCCGCGGCCGGGGCCGGCCGGGGGCTGTTGGGGGCGCACTTCGTCCCCTGAGTCGGTTCCCTGAGCCGGGCCCCTGGGGCGCCGCTGAGCCGCCGCGCCCTTCAGCGCTGAGCCGCTGGGCCCTTCACCGCGGGATCACCCAGCCCGGCACCCAGGTCCCGGCCGCGTCGTGGCCGGCGGTCGCGGCGGCGAGGTGGGTGCGCAGGGTGGCCAGCGCCGGATGGGGGTTGTCGCGGTGCCACAGGAGCGAGTGCGGGTAGACGGGCGCCGGGTCGGTCACGGGGATGCGGCGCAGGCCGTGGTCGGCGGGCCAGACCAGGCGTGTCTGCTCGCCCATGAAGGTGGCCAGGGCCGGGGTGTCGGCGATGGTGTCGAGGAGCGCGTCGGAGCCGAAGTTGGGGCCGGTCGCCTCGATGGTGAGGCCGAACTCGGCGACCAGGTCGTCGTAGTAGGCGGCCCACTCGGTCCCCGGGACGATGCCGGGCATCCAGATCCGGTGCCCGGCGAGCTGGGCGACGGTCACCGACCGGGCACCCGCCAGTGCGTGCGTGGGGCCGGTCAGGAGCTGCAGCGACTCGTCGAGCACCCGCACGGACTCGATGTCCTCGGGAAGCGGCCGGCCGGGCACGGCGACGGCGCGGAAGGAGGCGTCGATGGCACCGGAGCGGATGGCGGCGACGGCCGTCTCGATGTCGAACAGCATCACCACGTCGAGCTCGATCTCGGGGTGCGCGCGGTGGAATCCGCGCATCAGGCCCGACTGCGCACTGCGGGAGGTGAGCACGTCGACGCGCAGCGGGCGGCGGCCGGCGTGCACGGAGTCGACCGCGCGCTCGGCCACCCGCAGCAGCTCGCGGGCGTGCGGCAGGAACGCCTGCCCGTCGATGGTGAGCTCGGCGCCGCGCGCGGTGCGGGTGAACAGCCGAACCCCGAGGTCGCGCTCCAGCCCGGAGATGCGCTTGGAGACGGCCTGCTGGGTGACCGACAGCTCGGTCGCGGCCTCCTGGAACTGCCCCGCATCCGCTGCGGCGACGAAGGTCCGGACGGTGACGAGATCCATGCCCGACACCCTAAGGGAACAACCGCTGGTTGTGGCTGAGGACTCGGCGGTTGTTTGATCCCCGGCCACGGCGCCCGCTTTGATGGATCCGATCGCGGATCGGTTGTGCGAGTGAGCGGTGAGGGGCGTCGGGCATGGGGAGCTGGCAACGGCTGGGACGTCGACTAGGACCTTGGCCGGGCCCTCGGCTCGGGCGGCGGTTCGGATGGTTCTGGGGAGCGTACGGGACCAGCGCGCTCGGCACCTGGCTCGCCTTCGGAGCCTTCCCGCTGATCGCCATCCGGGTCCTGCACGCCGGACCGGCCGAGGTCGCCGCGCTCTCCTCGGTGGGGGCCGCGGTCGGCGCGCTGGTGGCGGTGCCGCTCGGCCCGTGGGTGGAGTTCCGCCGCAAGCGGCCGGTGCTGATCGCGATGGACCTGGTCCGGTTCGCGGCGCTGCTGACGATCCCCACCGCGTACGCGCTCGGCGTGCTCACCTTCGTCCAGCTCCTGCTGGTCTCGGTCGTCGTCGCGGCGGCCGACATCACCTTCCGCGCCGCCTCCGGCGCCTACCTGAAGACGCTGCTGCCGGCCGAGGACCTGCTGGTGGCGGGCGCCCGGTTCGAGTCCACGGCCTGGACGACCACGATCGTCGGACCGCCCCTGGGCGGCGCGGCTCTCGGGCTCCTGGGCCCGGTGGCGACGGTGCTGGCCGACGCGGCCAGCTACCTGCTCTCGGCCCTGGGCATCCGCGCGATGGGCGGGCCCGAGCCGCGGCCCGAGCGCCGGCCGGCCACGCGGCTGCGGGCCGGCGACCTGCTCGACGGCTGGCGCTACATCCTCACCGATCGGGCGCTGCGCCCACTCTTCTTCAACACCGCGGTCTTCAACGCCCTGGTGATGGCCGCCGAGCCGCTGCTGGCCGTCCTGATGCTCGGGCGACTCGGCTTCGCACCGTGGCAGTACGGGCTCGCCTTCGCCGCGCCCTCGATCGGCGGGCTGCTCGGCTCGCGGCTGGCCCGACCACTGGCCATCCGCTTCGGCCGGCACCGGGTCCTGGTCGCGGCCGGTGCGTTGCGCGCGCTGTGGCCCGTCGGCCTGGCCTTCGTGCGGCCGGGCACCGGGGGACTGGTGCTGGTGACGGGCGTCGAGTTCGGGCTGATCCTCTGCTGCGGCGTCTTCAACCCCCTCTCCGCCACCTACCGCCTCCAACGCACCGCGAACGACCGCCTCACCCGCACCCTGTCCGCCTGGGCCGTGACGACCAAGGCCTGCACCGCGCTACTGACCGCCCTCTGGGGTGTCCTGGGCACCCTGCTCGGCCCGCGAACCGCCATCGCCCTGGCCGGCGCCCTCCTGCTGGCGACCCCCCTGCTCCTCCCACGCCGCCCGGCCCCCCTCCCCACCGAGCCGGAACCGGAACCGGAGGCGGAGGAGGAGGCGACCCCGGGGCCCGAGCCGAGCCGCACCTGACGCCTGCCAGGTGGCGGTCGGGCAGCCGTGGGCCACGGTGGTTGTCAGTCCCAGAGGGCGCCGAAGGCGAGGAGTTCGTCGTGGTGCTCGAGGCGCGCCCTCCAGTCGGCGGGCCAGGCGGCGGCGCCGTGATGGGCGCCGGCGAAGGCGCCGGTCAGGCAGGCGATGGAGTCGGAGTCGCCACCCGAGTAGGCGGCGCGGCGGACGGCGAGCACCGGGTCGTGCGGGAAGAGCAGGAAGCAGAGCAGTGCGGTGGCGAGTGCCTCCTCGGCGATCCAACCCTCGCCGGTGGCCAGGCAGGGGTCGGCATCCGGTGTCGGGGCCGCCAGTGCGGCGTCGAGTCGGTCGAGGACGGTCAGGCACTCGTCCCAGCCCCGGGCGAGGAACAGCTCGGGCCGCTTGATGCCGACCCGGGCGGCGAAGTCGTCCAGCCAGTAGGCGTCGTAGTGCTCCCGGGCAGCCTGGGCCCGGGCGCGCAGCCGGCCGGGGAGCTGGGCGGGCGGGACGCCGTCGACCAGCAGACGCACTGTCAGTGCCGTGAGCTCGCTCGCGGCCAGCGCGGTGGGGTGGCCGTGCGTCAGCGCCGCCTGCAGTTGCGCGGCACCGGCGAGTTGCCGCTCGTCCAGACCCGGCAGCAGGCCGAGTGGTGCCACCCGCATGTTGGCACCACAGCCCTTGGAACCCGGCTGGCTGGCTTCCTGCCAGGGCTTCCCGGGCCGGCCGAGCAGCGCGCAGGCGGCCAGGCAGGTCATCCCGGGGGCACGGGTGTTCTCCGGGGAGCGGGCCCAGGCCACGAACTCCTCGCGCAGGGGTGGCAGCAGCCGTTGCGGCGTCAGCTCGCCGGCCCGCTGGAGGGCACGGGCGAGGGCGAGCGTCATCTGGGTGTCGTCGGTCACCAACGCCGGTTCCGGCAGGGGGAGTGCACGCCAGTCCGGCCAGCGCCGGGCCAGGTCCTCGACGTCCTCGAACTCCGTCGGCCGGCCCATCGCGTCCCCGATCGCCAGTCCGAGCAGGGCGCCAGTTGCGCGCTTCATGTATCACCAGAGGGTCGGTCGGGCCGCGGACCGGAGGCCCGGGCTGCCTCGCCTTCGCGCGTGGCAGCCGCCAGGGTAGGCAGCCGGCGCGGCGCGGTGCCACCGCATTGTCAACGGCCATGGAGACGCCCAGGCGGGCGGCTGTCGGGTGTCCCGGCTGGTGGCCCATCAGGCGAGCGTGTGTCCCGTACCCGTCCGAGTGCTCCAGCACCCACGGCGCTCTGTCCGCCCCTTGGTGCCAGCCGCGGAAGAGCACCGGAGTCAGTGGATTGAACGCGTTCAAATTCTCTGACAAGCTAACCCCTGGCCGATGTAGCGGGTGGCCATACGTTGCAGCTGTGTACATCTGGGGGAAGAGCATGGAACCGGGACGCGGGTTCTCAGCGGCGGTCGGCGCGGATGTGCCGAAGGGAGGCGCGAGGAAGCGCCGTTGGACGCGTCAGGCCGGCTGGCGAGGTCGGCGGGTCGCGACGGTGCTGGGGTGCCTACTTCTCGGGTGCACCGCTTGTGGGGGCGCCGGGGGCCAGTCCGCCGTGATCGAGCGGGCCGACCTGGTGGGCGACTGGGGTAACGCGGCCGGCGCCCGGCTGCACGTGGCGGTCGATCACCGTGCGACCGTGAGTGGCCTCAACCAGGCCGTGCCGGACACCAAGTGCCCTGCGGACGCGTCGGACGCCGCATGGCAGTTCTGGGTGCCGGTCGGAGCACCGGGCAGCTATGTCGGCTCCGATTCGGCGACCAAGGGTGATTCGTTCACGCTGGCGCTGAGGACGGCCACGGCCGACCCCAACGAGAGCTGTGACGTCGACGTGGAGGTGCAGCGCGATCAACGGGGCTTCAACCTCTGTCTCGTCATGGACCCCGACCAGAGCTGTACGTCCGGGGAGCTTCTCCGCAAGGTCGCGGCGCGACCCCAATGACGCGCCGGGTGTTGCGGTCGCGATGCGTTCGGCAGCCGAAGGCCCGCCCCGGGTCTCGAGGATGAAGCCCGATCGCCCCGGCTGATCGCGACGGTCGTCAGCGGCGGGTCGATGCCCTGAGGCTCCTGGCCGCCGACGGGACAGCCGAGGTGGGCTCGGGTCGCCGGAAATCGCCTGGGGATGGCCACTGGTGACGGACTGGTGGGTCCGCGGTGCGCCGGCTGTCGTACCGGTGGTGCAGGATCCTCGTCATGACGAAGCAACAGGCTGACGGGGCGCCGCCGATCGACGCGGCCGATACGTATCTTGCGGGACTCGCCGAGCGGATGGGGGCTGACGGTTGCCATCTGACGACGACGACCTGGCGTGAGTTCCGGGTGGTGGTCGGCAGTCGATCGGACCGCAGGGCGCGGTGGTTCGGTACCAAGGCCGAGCTGTTCGTTCTCGCTGCCGCGGTTCCCGGGATCGACCAAGCCGCGCTGGCGGAGTTCAC
This sequence comes from Kitasatospora nipponensis, assembly GCF_039528135.1. Lineage (NCBI taxonomy): Bacteria > Bacillati > Actinomycetota > Actinomycetes > Kitasatosporales > Streptomycetaceae > Kitasatospora > Kitasatospora nipponensis. The sequence continues at coordinate 6,706 of NZ_BAAALF010000040.1, forward strand.
GCGATGGTCGATGGACCGGGTCAAGGGCATCCGGAGCGGTCTGCCCGGTGCCCGCAACGCGGCGCTGGTCCTGCCGGCGCTGATCAGTGGCGGTGTTCAGCCGTCCGCGACGAAGTGGGCCACCGCCGACGCCCGGCTCCTCGGGACCTCGGTGCTCGGCCGGCCGATCACGGTGGAGACGCCGGCTCCCGGGGGTGCCCGGGTGGCCATGTACCGCGGCCGGGTGAGGTGGGGCGGGATGTTCACGGGGCACGTCCTGGAGAAGGCGTCGCTGTACTTCCCGTGAGGCCCGTGAGGCGAAAGCGGCCTCTGCCGTTGTCGCCACGCGCGCAGGGGCCGCTGGGCGGCGGGACGCGACGGGGGCGGGGCGGTCCTGACCGCCCCGCCCCCGTCGTCTCCCCGCTGCATTCCCCGCTCCCACGGCGTTGACCTGTGGGAGGGGAGACGTTCGGGTGGAGTGTCAGAGCCCGGACTCGAGGATGTCCTGGATGTGCTTGGTGCGCTCCTCGACATGGTGGGTGTTGGTGTCCGACATGTGGTCGAACGTCAGCACGCCGTCGGCGAAGACGATCCCCGTCGTGCTGAAGAAGACCCCGGTGTTCCTGATGACGACCTTGGACATCCCCTCGCGGAGCGCGTCCCTGCCCATGTCATCGGCCGCGACCGCGCCGAACGCGTCCACCAGCGGCTGGAAGTAGACCTGGGGGAAGTACTCGGCGTAGCTGTCGGCGTAGTCGGCGACGGCCAGCTCCGGCCACTCCACCTCGATCGGCACCTCGAATCCCGCCGCCTCGTCGATGCGCGCCTTCCAGCCGGGGTAGTCGTCGTTCTTGAACCGCTCGACGCTGCGGCGTTCCGCCAGGCCCATCTGAACCTCCACATTGCTTGGTGCTGTTGTACCGCTGGAACAAGGCGCTGATGTTCCCGACCGTCTCGGCCGGCAGCGCGGCAGCCAGCTGCGCCCGGACAGCCGGTCCGTCGCAGTCGGCTGCGCCGATCGGTGGCGAGTCTTCCGGTCACGGGGTCGGGAGGCATCAGTGAAAACACGCAAACCCCCTACGTAGCCCCCAGTTCTGCGGTGCGCCGCCGCGGTCCCGGGCCCGGCCCCGGTCGTGTCCGATGGGCGGGTACCGGCGCTGTCCGGCCCGAGTGCGGCCTCCGGATGCGCACGGGCCGTGCCGGGGCGACGGTGGGAAGTGGATGCGCTCCCGTGCAGCTCGACGTCAGGCTGCTGCGGGCGGCCCGCACCCATAGTCAGGACCTCGCCGACCACCCCGATCTCCTGAACGCCCCGCCTCCCGCCGACCGGCCGCCGCATCCCAGTCACTACGGTTCCGATGGCTCACTGGGCTGGGACGAACCCCTTGTGTCGGGCGGGCCGAACGTACCGGGCCGGATCACGAAGTTCATGGGTGCCTCCGGCTCCGAAGGCGAGAATGTGGCCGCCGGTTTCCCGGATGCGGACGCGGCGTTCGATTTCTGGTTCAACGAAACGCCGCCCAACGATGGGCATCGCAGAAACATCCTCAACTGCGATTTCAGGTCCGTTGGGGTGGGCATCGTTCAAGCCCCCGACGGCAGGTTCTACTACACGCAGGACTTCTTCGGTTGAGGTCCACGCGTCCGGGGAACGGCCGGCCGACGACCGTCCTGGCGTGTCAGCCGTCCGAGCGTCGACTCGGCGCCGTCCTCGATGTCGAAGGCCGCGCGCATCGCGGCAAGGTCATCGGGGTCGGCGTGAACCGTGTCCGTACCGCGCATCCCTGCCACCCCTTACTGTTGGTCCGTCGGGTGGCGCCCACCCCGACGTGCGCCGGCACCGCCTGCCGCGGGTGGCGGCGGGCGGCGGGCGGCGCCCGTGCGTTACCAGTGGGTGGGCCGGTGGGGGTTCAGCACTGGCCGTCGGCGATGACGTAGGTGTTGGTGGCGGTCTCCTTGAGGGTGTGGGTGGTGTAGACGTTCCACAGACCCATGGCCTGGTCGGAGCCGTTGGCGTAGACGTAGCCGCCGATCTGGTGGGCGCGGCCGGCGACGGTCTGGTTGTAGTTGTTGTCGGTGAAGCACGGCGCCTTCGCGGTGGTGGTGGCGTTGACGGCCGTTGACGTGGTTCCGGTGGCTCCGGTGCTGTCGAGGGCGGCGACGGTGTAGGTGTAGGTGGTGCCGGGGGTGAGGCCGGTGTCGGTGTAGCCCGTGGTGGTGACGGGGGTGGTGTTGGTCCTGGTGCCGTTGCGGTAGACGGTGTAACCAGCGGCGCCCGTCAGGGAGTTCCAGCTCAGCGTGGCGGTGGTGTCGGTGGTGGCGGTGACGGCGAGTCCAGTCGGCGCGGGCAGGGTGCTGCGGTCCAGGCCGAAGAACCTGGCGGTGTAGTAGCTGGAGCAGATGGAGTCGAGGTAGTAGGCGCCGGTCGAGCCGCACTGGTCGATGCCCGAGCCGGGGTGGACGGCCAGACCGTGGGCCATGCCCGAGATCGCGTAGGTCTCCACCGCGGGGTTGCCGGCGCTGTCGTCGTAGACGCTCAAACTGGTGTTGCCGGGCAGGGTCTGCGTGCTGGAGGGGGACTGGCCGATGCCCCAGACGTTGGTCCACTGGTCACGCGAGGCGGTCATGTGGGCCGGGTTGACGGTGGCGTCGGAGCTGCCCTGCCAGATCGCCACGCGCGGCCAGGGACCGCCGTACCCGGGATCGGAGCCGCGGACCAGGTCGCCCCACTGCTGCGGGGTGTGACTGGTGGTGCCCGAGGTGCAGTTGGAGTTGGAGATGCCGCTGGTTGAGCACTGCGCCGGCGGGCCGGAGTCGATCGATCCGGCGGCGAAGACGTCGGGGTAGTCGGCGAGCAGGTCAGCGGTCATACCGCCACCGGCGGACAGGCCGGTGAGGTAGATCCGGTGCGGGTCGACGCCGTAGTGGGTCAGCGCGTACTGGACCATCTGGTAGATCGACCTCGCCTCGCCCTGACCCCGGCCGTCATCGGAGGGGGTACCCCAGTCGAAGCAGTCCAGCAGGGGGTTGGTGGAGGACGGCTGCTCGGGGAAGACGACGGCGAAGCCCCAGAGGTCGGCGTACTTCGGCCAGCCGGAGTGGCTGTAGTAGTCGCCTGCGGACTGGGTGCAGCCGTGCAGGGCCACCACCAGCGGGGCGTTGGCGGGGAGGTTGTCCGGCAGATAGCTGTACATGTTCAGACCGGCGGGGTTGGCGCCGAAGCTGCCGACCTGGGTGAGCGAGGCCGCCCGGGCGGGCTGCGCCGCCACGAGGCCGGTGACGAGGAGCAGGGCGCCGGCGAGCAGCGCGAGAAGGCGCCTCGGGGCGGACGGGGCAGTACTCGGGTGGGGGTGTGCGTGCGACATGGTGCGCTCCTGGGTGGGGGAGTGGCGCCCCGACGGCCTGCGTCCGGGCAGGGCCTCGGACGGAGCCTCGGGCAGCGCGTCGGGCAGCGCGTCGAGCCTGTCCCCACCCTCGTGACCGGCGTCTGAGCTGTCCATGGCGGTCGCCCACACCTCGCCACCGCGGGAAGCGAAGGACGTCCACATATCAGGAACCGCGGGCGGCTCCTACGGTGCGGGCACCTGGATGAAGGGGCCGGCGGAGTTCACGCCCGCCCCCGCAACCAGATGCCCCCCGCCGCCGAGGCCGCCGCCGAGGCCGTCGCCGAGGTCGCGGTCGACCGGCCGGACCGAACAGGCCGGGGATTCTCGCCCCTGCATGTGGGTGGCACAGCACGATCGGGTGATCTTGACGGGGCTGTCGTGTCCTCGACGAGGCGGCGCGGGTTGGCCGGGTATTTCCTACTCCCCGCTTCCTACTCCCCGCTCACGACGCCCCTTTGGAGTTCCTCGTGGATCTGTCCACCAGTCAGCCCGCCCCCGCCCCCGCCCCCGGCCGTCCGGGGCCCTCGCGGCGTGCCGTGCTCGGTTCGGCGGCCGCGGTCACCACGGTCGCGGCGGGCGCCGGCCTGGTCGGCCGCGCCTCCGCCCAGTCGACCTCGCCCGGCTCGTCCGGCTCGGGCCACGGCGGCGGGGCGGACGAGGCCCAGGCACGCGACCTGGCCCGCAAGATGCTGCTGGTCGGTGATGACGAGCAGAGCGACCTGAAGCTGGACTATCTGAAGATCCTCATCGACGGCAAGCTGCCCGCCCGCGCGCCCCGCAAGAAGGTCCTGATCGTCGGTGCCGGAGTGGCGGGGATGGCGGCCGCCGGCCTCCTCAAGCAGGCCGGACACGAGGTGGTGGTCATCGAGGCCAACGGCAGCCGCGTCGGTGGCCGCGTCAAGACCTTCCGCGGCATCTTCGAGGACAAGGCCCTGCACGCCGAGGCCGGTGCGATGCGCCTGCCCGACTTCCACCCGCTGGTCCTGGCGCTGGCCGACAAGCTCGCCCTCAAGCGCCGTCTCTTCTACAACGTCGACATCACCCCCGGCGCCGCCGCCACCGGCGACGTCCCGCCGGTCTCCTACCGTTCCCACACCGGCGAGACGTGGACCAACGGTGACAGCGGGCCCAAGCGCGCCCCGTTCACCCCGCCCACCGCCACCTACCGCACCAAGATCTCCGTCAACGGCACCCAGAGCACCCGTGCCGCCTACGCCCAGTCCCCGCGCGCCCTCAACGCCACCTTCGGCACCGCCCTGGGCAGCACCACGTCGGCCGCCGTCGACCGCGCCTTCAAGAACGTCACCGTCCCCGACGGCCCGATCGCCGACCAACTCGCCTCCTGGTCCAGGATCTTCCGGACGTACGACGGCCACTCCACCCACCGCTACCTCCTCGAGGAAGCCGGCTGGGACCTCCCCACTCTCCAGGCCGTCGGCACCCTGGAGAACATGACGTCCCGCCTGCACTACTCCCTCATCCCCACCCTCATCGACCACTCCGTCATCAGCCCCACCAACCGCTACTGGGAACTCGAAGGAGGCACCGACACCCTCACCCAGGCCATGGCCGCCCCCCTCCAGAACGACCTGCGCCTGGGTCGACGCATGACCCGCCTCACCCAGACCGACACCGGCGTCCGCATCGAGACCACCGCCGAGACCGGCGACGAGGACTCCGCCGACGGCGCCCCCACCGACCCCACCGAGGTCTTCGAAGGCGACTACGCCATCATCACCATCCCCTTCAGCGCCCTGCGCTTCTGCGACATCCAGCCCCTGATGTCCTACCAGAAGCGCCGCGCCGTCACCGAACTCCACTACGACAGCGCCACCAAGGTCCTCCTGGAGTTCAAGACCCGCTTCTGGGAGAACGGACCGGGCGGCTTCACCGGCGGGGGCTGCGCCGCCGACAGCGCCAGCCGCTTCACCTACTTCCCCTCGCACGCCCCCGACGGCTCGCCCGGCGGCGTCGTCCTGGCCGCCTACACCTGGTCCGACGACGCCATGCGCTGGGACTCCCTCACCCCCGGGGAGCGCTACGCCTTCGCCCTGAACGACATGGAACGCCTCTTCGGACCCAAGGTGCGCAGCGAGTTCACGGGCGTCGGCGCCACCCAGTCCTGGGCCCGCGCCCGCTACGCGCTCGGCGAGGCGGTCATGTTCACCCCCGGCCAGCTGCACGAACTGCACCCCGCGAGCCGCACCGTGGAGGGCCGGGTCCACTTCGCCGGCGAACACACCAGCCTCAAGCCCGCCTGGATCGAAGGCGCCCTGGAGTCCGCGGTCCGCGCCTTCCTCGAAGTCCACCCCCGCTGACCGCACCCCACCGCACCCCACCCCGTCCCACCCCTCCCCGCCAGGCCCGTCGGACGGATCACCGCCGAGCCGCGCGCTCCTGACAGCCCGTCAGTCGTGCGCGGGTCGGCGTGATCAGCCAGGTGACGCCTGTCGCCCGAGCCGGCCCGGGCCACCACCCACCCCGCCCCGGCATCGTCCCCACCCCGCCCCGTTTCGGCTACAGTGTCGCCGCCAGTTGGACGACCGGGCAGGGGTGGGGAGTTGGACGCACGGATTTCCGTGGTCGACGGGTCCGGCGAGGAGCTGTCCTCGTTGTACGCGTGGCTGGTCGACGAGGATGAGCTGCGGGGACGGGGCCGGGCCGTCCGGCGGTCGATCGGTGAGAACGAGCTGGGCTCGGCCGTCGACCTGCTGACGGTGGCCGTCGGAGCCGGGGTGACCCGTCTCAACCAAGTTTGACGGCGTCTCAACGAAGTTTGACCGGCCGTCGTGGTGAGCCTCAGAAGGACCGGAAGACACCAGCGGGGTCGGACTGGGCGGCGTCGAGGACGTCCGCGAAGTCGAGGTTGGCGATCGACAGGTTCGCGTGGATGTGGCCGATGCCGCCCGGGGTGGTCCGCACCGACCCGCTGTAGGCCTCGAACTCCTCGTCGCTCTCGCACTCCTCCCTGGTCAGCACCGCCAGCACCAGCAGCGCGTGTTCGTCGTCGTCCATCGTGAAACGGTCCGCCAGATAGACGACGCTCAGCTCCTCGTCCCCGGACAAGGTGGCTACCACCTCGTCGGCCGCCGCTCCTGACCAAGCCGGATCATCGACGATGTGCAGATAGGGATCGACATCGCCACTGTCGAACTCCCAGGGTTTCACGAGCTCCGCCAGTATGGCCTGCCAAGCTCCCTCGTCGCCGAAGTCGGTTCTGATGACCAGCGCGGCGAACTCATCGCGGCCGGCTATGACGGGCAGCATCCTCGGGCTCCGGAATCTCCAGGGGTACGGACCGCACACGATGCCAGCCCCCGCCGACAGACGGTCAAACTCCGATGAGACAAACCCACGGCGGTCAAACTTCCGTGAGACTCGTCAAACTTCGATGAGACAGGTCAAGGATGTCGTGTGACAGCGAAGATGGACGGCGTTGTCCTGTCTCGCTCCATCTGGTCCCGGTCTCACGTGATCTGGTCCGATTCCGCTGTGAGAGACCAGATCACGTGAGACATGCGGGTCATCGTGTCCGGTCCCACTGGACCGGCTGGTGTCTCACACCCTGCCTCATACGCCGATCATCCACTCCTGCTGCAGCGAGTTGGTGTTCGCCTGCTGCGCGACCCCGGAGCCGTTGGCGGCGTGACTGGCGGTGAGCAGCAGCCCACTGCGTGCCGAGGAGACGATGTAGAGGCCGTTCGCTAGCTGCGTGAGGTACCAGCGCTCGTTGGTGCTGCCCACGCAGCCCCACTGGTCCACGAGGGCGCCGATGGCGGTGGACCCGTTCTTGACCTCGGCGCACAGGTTCGACACGATGTTGACGAGTTCCCAGGAACCGTCGGACTGCTGTTCGAAGCCCCAGCCCTGGCTGCCGCGGCCGGGGGTCGCGATGACGAGCGGTTCGCCGGCGGTGGAGCTGCCGCCGTTGTCGAGGTACAGCTCGCCGGTGGTCACCAGGGGTTCGTAACTGCCGTTCAGGGCGGGGACGGTCATGGAGGGCGGGGCGACCGTCCACTGCTGCTGCGGCGAGTTGCTGTTCGGCTGGGTCGTCACCTCAGTACCTTCACGGTTCGAGGTGAGCAGCTGACCGTTGAGCGCCGAGGTGACGGTGAAGGAGCCGTTTGACAGCGATGTGAGGATCCAGCGCTGGTTGGTGGTGTCGAGACACTCGGCCCCGACCACCCCCGCGCCGGTGACGGTGATGCAGGATGTCGCAACGTCGAGTTCGTAGGTTCCGTCGGACTGCGGCATGAACGTCCAGGTCTGGGTGTAGTCGTCCCCGGACGTGGTGTAGACGTTGCCGTCTTCGTAGGTGAGGTTCTGGCCGCCGGTGACCAGGTTGTGGTTGCCGTTCAGTCCGGGGTTGATCGTGCCGATCGTCCACTGCTGCTGCGGCGAGTCGGTGTTCACCTGCTGGGTGAGCGTGGCGCCGTTGGCGGTCGAGGCGGTGGTGAGCACCAGCCCGCTGTTCACCGAGGTGACGAGGTAGGAGCCGTTGGACAGCGCTGTGAGGAGCCATTGCTCGTTGGGTGGCGGCCCTCCGTCGGCAGTGACTACGCACGTCCACTGGTCGACGACGGCGCCGGCGTTGGTGAAGCCGCCGTTGACCTCGGCGCACAGGCCCGAGGAGCTGTTGACGAGTTCATAGGCACCGTCGGACAGCTGGTCGAACTGCCAGTTCTCGTTGGCGCTGCCGGCCACCACGGCCCAGGTGTCGAGCTGGGTGCCGGTGCTGGGGCTGCTGCCGGGCACTTCGAGGTCCAGGCCGCCGGTGGCCAGGGTGTGGGTGCCGCTCAGGACGATGGGAACGAACGCCGCGGCGTTGGGCGTGGTGGCGTGGGTGGCGTTCGGCAGGGTCGGTGCGGCGGCCGAGGCGGTGGTGGTCAGACCGGCGGCGGTCAGGGCCAGGGCCGCGGCGGCGAGTACGCCGAGGAGTTTTCTCATTCGGGGAACTGACACAGGGACTCCTTGTCGGTGTCCGGGTACGCGAGGGTGGGCGGACCCGGTGTGGCCGGCACCCCGGTGGGTGCCGGTGGGACCGGGGCAGATGCCCGCCCGGTCCTTGCCCCGTTCTTCGCGGACGGCGCTCTGCCGGCGGTGCCGGGGGTCGGGGTCCGGACTGCGGATCCGCGGACGTCCCGGTGCGGCGGCACCGGTCGCCCCGGGCGGGCGGCGAGCCGGCGGGCGCCGAGGCAGACCCCGCCGACGTGAACGGGTCCTCGCCCGGTCGTGGACCGCCCGAGCGCGATGCCTCGCACGTCACCGACTCCTCGTGTGTGGGGGGCCGCGCCGAGCTCGCCGGCAGGCGTGGGGATACCTGCCGGCCGAACCCGGCGCTCTTCGATTCGGTCGCCACCACGGGCTCGGGGTTCGTCGGCACTAGTGGACGGGGCCCGGCCCGCCCGCAGGGCACGGAACCGCGCCGGCGGGTTCGGCCGGTTGTGCTGGTACCGATCAGACCACCGAGCCGGCCCGGGGCACCAGGAAGAGGAACAGGACGAACCACCGGAAGAAGTCGTGTCCGACCGGACGAACCCGCGTCTACGACGGGCAGCCCTCCCCGATTGAGCGCGGAGGCTGCTGGAGGCTCGTGTGTGGAGTTGTCACTGGTGACTACGATGATCGCCCCGGCCGGCGTGAGCACGCCGGAATCGCGACTGGTTGGTGGCCGGGACCGTCTTCTTCGCCGTCCACCTGTGGTGGCACGACAGCAAGCGGAAGAGGCAGCAGGGAGACCCCCTCACCGAGGCCTACGTGGAAGCCGCCCACGCCTACATCGCAGGCCCGGCCGGCTGGAACGACATGCTCCGCCAACGCGTGCTCTGCACCTGCCATCGCGACTCCTGGAGGATGGAGAACGCGACCATCTGCCTGGGCTGCCTGCGATACATGTGCTACCAGGTGGGACGGCGGTGCTCCTGCGGCGGCCATGTCGTCGGCTGAGGACTGTCCGGCCGATCATGTGTGGAGCCAGATGACGAGGGCTGCCGCGGTGACGGGGTCGACGGCGGGGAGAGGTAGCGTTCGACCTGCTCGCGCATGCGGGTGAGTTCGTCCTTCGGCAGTGCGGAGAAGCCGGTGACGGTCATCCTCTGCTCCTTGCCGGTTCCGAGGTCCTTCGCGGACGCGTGCATGATGCCGTTGGCGTCGATGTCGAAGGTGACCTCGATCTGGGGCAGGCCGCGCGGGGCCGGTGGCAGGCCGGTCATCTCGAACACGCCGAGCAGTTCGTTGTCCGCTGCGTTGCGGTGCTCGCCCCGATAGACCTTGAACCGCAGGGAATGCTGGTTGTCCTCGGCGGTGGTGAAGATCTCGGATCGCCTGGTCGGGATCGTGGTGTTGCGCTCGATCAGTGCGTTCATGGTGCCGTCCGTGATCCTGATGCCGATGGACTGCGGGGCGACCCGAAGCAGCAGGACGTCCTTGACCTCGCCCTTCAGCACACCGGCCTCCAGGACGCTGCCGATCGCGACGGCCCCGTCCGGGTCTGCGGCACCGAGGGGCTCCTTGCCGCCGGTCAGCTCCTTGACGAGCCCGGCGACGGCCGGCATGCGGGTGGAGCCGCCGATCAGGACCACCTGGTCGATCTCGGACAGCCGGATGCCCGCGTCCTTGATGACGTTGTCGAACGGGTGCTTGCATCGGTCGAGCAGGTCGGCGGTGAGCTGCTGGAACTGGGCTCGGGTGAGCTTCTCGTCCAGGTGCAGCGGGTCCTCGGCGGACGCCGCGATGTAGGGCAGGTGGATCGAGGTCTCACAGGACGAGGAGAGCTCGATCTTGGCCTTCTCGGCGGCCTCGCGCAGGCGCTGGACGGCCATCTCGTCCTTGGACAGGTCGACGCCGTGGCCGGCCTGGAAGGTCCTCACCAGGTGGTCGACGACGCGCTGGTCCCAGTCGTCGCCACCGAGGTGGCTGTCGCCGCCGAGGGCCTTGACCTCGACCACGCCGGAGCCGGTCTCGAGGACGGCGACGTCGAGGGTGCCCCCGCCGAGGTCGAAGACCAGGACGGTCTGGTCGCTCTCTTCGTCCGCGCCGTAGCCCGTACCGGCAGCGGCCGGCCCCTCGACGATGCGCACGACGGCTAGGCCGGCGATCTCGCCGGCCTCCCTGACCGCCTGGCGCTCGGCGTCCGAGGAGTGCACCGGGACGCTGATGACGGCGTCGGTGATCGTCTCGCCCAGGTATGCCTCGGCGTCCCGCTTGAGCTTCTGCAGCAGGAAGGCGGAGATCTGCTGCGGCGTGAAGTCGTTGCCGTCGATGCCGATCCTCCAGTCGGTGCCCATGTGGTGCCTGACCGAGCGGATGGTGCGGTCGACGTTGGCGACCGCCTGGCGCTTGGCGACCTCACCGACGAGCACCTCGCCGTTCTCGGCGAAGGCGACGACGGACGGCGTGCTCCGGGTGCCCTCGGCGTTGGTGACGATCCTGGGCTCACCGTCCATGAGGACGCTGACGACGGAATTCGTCGTCCCGAGGTCGATGCCGACCGCACGGATTCGGCGGACGCTCGGCGGAGCGGGCGCCGACGGGGAGGCCGTCCGCGCGGTGCCGAACTCGGCCCAGACGGCCCGGCTCGCCTCTGCGGCCTTCGCATCGACGAACTCCGGTCCGTACAGCCTGGCCAGCAAACCCGCGATCCTGCCGTACTTCCGGGCGGCCCCGTCCGGGTCCCCGTTGTGGCCGAGGAACTCCTCCTCGTCGAGCAGCATGCGCGGTGTCCCCTGGCCGCTGTCCTCCCTCCGAGCCCAGCGCTCGCCCTCGGTCGCGGGCCGGTAGCTCCTGTTGCGGGCGATCACCAGGTCGGCGACGGTGTCGGTGCCCTGCCGGCGGGGCTTCGGCAGGCCCCTGCTCACCAGCCGCTGGTGGAGGAGCTGGTAGAGCTGCCCGAGGGTCAGGTCCAGCGGCGCGTTCTCATCCCCCTCGGTGAGTAGCCGCACCAGCTCGGCGGTGAACGCGGTGTTCCGTTCGCCGTGTGGTGCGCGCGCGGTCGTACTGGCGGAGGTGGCGGTGAGCACGAAGGTCCCGGCGATGTCGATCTGGTCCAGCGCGAGCGAATCGCCGGGAGCCATGATGTCGATGGCACGCCCGGAGAAGCAGCAGTCGAGGATGACCACCCGCTTGCGCGCGGGGCTGTCGATGACGAACTCCCTGAGCTCGTCGAAGGGCAGCGCGGTGTGGCGCAGTTGTCTGCCGCGACGGGTGCGGGACAGGCCGAGGTGCAGCTTCCCCGCGCTGTCCAGCAGTCCGTGGCCCGCGAAGTAGATCAGCAGGAGGTCTTCCGCCTGCGCGGTCAGCTCGGTGAGCTGGTCCACCAACTCCTCGTTGCTGCCCGGGTTCGCGATGGTCACGCAGGTCTGCGAGGTCGACCAGCCGTGCAGCGGCAGGCCGAAGGCGTCCGCGACGTCGGCCAGGTTGTTGAGCACCGCCGGAAGGTCGAGCAGGTCGGGGTCCGCCGGATAGTTCGCCGTGCCGATCAGGATGATCCGGGAGCGGTCGCCGTCAGGGAGTCGCATCGGGCAGGGCGTCCGGTTGCTCCCCGGCGATGAAGCGGCGCAGTTCGGCGACCGTCCCGTCCCCGGCCTTCACCCGGCTGAGCTGGACTTCCATGGACCCGCCGTCCGGCCTGGTGACCCGGACGGTGACGTCCTGGGTGCGCTGCCGCACCCATTCGACGGCCGCCTGGGCGAGGACGGTGGCCGCCCCGCCGGTGGAGAGGGCCACCACCAGGACCTCGGCGAGCCCGCCCATCTCCTCGGGACCGATCTCGCCGTCCAGCAGCCGCACCCGCCCCCGCAGCTCGTCCTCGTGGCGCAGCCAGGCATGCAGCGACCGGAGATCCGAAGCGGCGGCCGCCGGGTCCGCCCCCGCGATGGTGATCCGCGATTCCATCCCACTCCCAGCCGAGGCGATTCAACTGTCCGTCAGCCTAAATGATGGTCACCCACCCGGTGGGGGAAACCGCCTCGAACGCCGGCCTGGTGGAGTCACGGACGACTGGTTCGATGGCAGGTTCGACGAGCAGCGGATCGATGGGGGCGCCGGAGGCCCTGGTGTGCGCGGTGATGGTCGGGCAGGCTAGTTTGCTCGGGTGAGTCTCCTTGAAGATGTGGCCGAGCGTGATGGCTGGCGATGCTGGGTGTGCGACGAGCCGGTCGACCCCGACGAGTCGGTGAACGATCCGCGGGGTCCCAGTGTGGACAGCCGGACCGCCGATCGGAAGGCCAAGGTCGCCGAGCGGCTCGCGCACCGTGGGTGCAACTCCCGCAAGGGTGCGGTCAAGGTGGTCATCGAATGGCCGGAGCGCCTCTACGTGGTCGAACCCGCGCCGCTGATCACGGTGGCCGGGAGGCTGGAGCGCAAGGGGGGCCGCGAGATGGTGGGCCGTTGTCCCACCAGGCAGGACGCCCAGGCGGCGGCGGACTGGTTGGTGGACCGGTTCTCCCGGCTGGTGCCGGAGCTGCCGGTGACCGCCGACATCGAGCCGGGCGGCGGCCAGTTCCTCGTCATCCTGGCCACCGGCCGCCGCTGACCGGGGATCACCGGGGGGACGTCGGGCTCGCTCGTCCTCGGCCGCCTGCCCAGCCGGGCCGACGCGACCGCTCCGGCTCGATGCTCGGTGCCGGTTCGGGGATGGTCACCCGTGGTCGCGGGTGGCGACGGCGAAGATCCGGCGGAACGGGTAGACGGTGCCGTGCGGTCCGGCCGGGTAGGCCTCGCGGAGCAGGGCGCCGTACTCGTCGGTGAAGCGTTGCCGGTCGGCCGGGTCGGTGAGCTGGGTGAGCACCGGGCGCAGGGCTGTGCCGCTGGTCCACTCCAGGACCGGGTCCGGGCCGGTCAACAGGGTGCTGTAGGTGGTCTCCCAGACATCGACCGTGCAGCCGGTGGCGGCCAGGGTGGTCAGGTACTCGCCCGGGTGGTGGACACCGGCGCGGCCCACGAGGTGGCCCAGGGCCTCGTTCCAGCGCGGGCTGCGGGCGAGTTCGACGAGCAGGGTGTGGCTGGGGGCGTCGAAGTTGCCGGGGACCTGGACGGCGAGGCTCGCGCCGGGGCGCAGGGCGGCGGCCCAGCGCGGGAGCAGGGCCAGGTGGCCGCTGATCCACTGCAGGGTCGCGTTGCTGACGATCAGGTCGGGTGCGGCGGGGGCCGGGTCGTAGTCCAGGGCGTCGGCGAGCAGGTAGTCGGCGCTCGGTTCGCCGTGGCCGCGGGCGCGGGCGAGCATCTCGGGCGAGCTGTCGACCCCGGTGATCCGGGCCTCGGGCCAGCGCTCGCGCAGCACGGCGGTGGAGTTGCCGGGCCCGCAGCCGATGTCCAGGACGACGGCGGCCGGCGCGCCGGGCAGGGGCGGCACCCGGGTCAGCAGGTCGTGCAGCGGACGGGTGCGTTCGTCGGCGAAGCGGAGGTACTGCTCGGGGTCCCAGTTGACGGCGGTCATCGAGGCTCCAGACGTCTCAGCTCGGCAAAGTATCTCGATATCAAGATACATTGCCGGGTGGGCGAGTGGCGCGCACGTGCCGGGCCCGGTTGATCCTGACGTCTGCCGGGCCGCGGCCACGCACCTCGATGGGTGTCAGGGGAGGTTGAACTCCACGCAGCCGGTGTCCAGGGAGTAGTAGGCGCCCAGGACCCGGGTTCGGTGCTCGGAGAGGAGGGGCGCGAGCAGGGGGTCCTGGCGGAGTTGGTCGGCGGTGAGGCGGATCTGGGCGCGGATGGTGTTGTCGACCTGGTCGCCGGGGAGGGGCTGGGCCACCTCGTAGGCGGGCCGCAGGGCTTCGACCACCGCGACGAGGTGGGCGGGCACCTCGCGGCCGTCGTTGAGCGCGTCCACGGCGAAGGTGACGGCGCCGCAGCGCTGGTGGCCCATCACCACGACCAGCGGGGTCACGGCCTCCTCCGCGCCGTACTCGACCGCGCCCTGGATCAGGTCGTCATTGGTCTGGGCCGCGGTGCGCACGACGAACAGGTCCCCGACGCCACGGTCGAAGACGATCTCCGGCGGTACCCGGGAGTCGATGCACGAGAAGACCGTCGCCAGCGGGTGTTGTCCCGCGGCCACGGCCAGGCGCCGGGCCACGCTCTGGTGCGGATGCAGGAGCTCTCCCCGCACCCAGCGCTCGTTGCCTTCGACCAGCCACCGCAGCGCCTCGTCCGGTCCGGGTGTGTCCGTGTCCGGCAGGGGCGGCTGCGACGGATCGGTGATGCCGCGGGGCTGCGCGAACGCCCGGGTGGTGGCGAGCAGGGGGACGGCGGCCAGGGCCCCGGCGCCGCCGACGAGGAAGCGGCGCCTGGTGGCCGGTTCGGCGACGTTCTTCCGCCGGTGGTGGTCGGTCGGTGAGTCATGCATCGGCGATCTCGGCCTTCCTGCCGGTCTCTCTGCTGGCTGTCCTGACCACGAGTCTGGACACCGGGCCGCCGGCCCCGCCTCGCCACACCGCGCCCGCTGCCGCCCGGGGGCGCGGATCACCCGCTCGGCCGGGGGTGCCTGGCGCCGGCCGTGACATCGAATGCGACGCGAGCAGGAACTCCCCCGGGGGAGATCGCCCGGCTGACGTTCGTCCTGCGCACCGGTGATCCGATACCGGGCCCCACCCGCGGGTCCTGACGGTTGCCCGGATCTGCCCGCATCGGGGGCTCCGGGGTGGGGCGGGGCCTTTCTCGGCCGGCGCCTTCGGCCCGGCGAGCACTCACCCGGCCGGGTGGTTCTCCCGCCGTGGGCTCGAACGTGGTGTGGAGGGGTTGGGTGGTGTGGTTTTGCCGGTGTCAGGGCCGGTAGGGAGGGCTGTATCGCTGTTATCGCTGTCACGACGCAGGGGAGAGAGCTGCTGATGGGTGCTTCGGAGCGCTACGTACGCGCGTGGGAGGGCTTCTGGGCCGAGAACACGGGTGAGCCGGGGGAGGCGTTCTGGGACGCGGACGCCACGTTGACGGCGGCCCCGCACACGGCGTTGCTCGCGGCCCATGCCGACCGCACGCTGCCGATCGTCGACCTCGGCTGCGGCAACGGCACCCAGACCCGCTACCTGGCCGGGCACTTCCCGCGCGCGGTGGGCGTGGACCTGTCCGCCTCGGCCGTGGCACACGCGCGGCGGGCGGATCGCGACGCCGTCGCCGAGTTCGAACAGCTGGACCTCACGGACCTGGTGGCGGTTCGGCGGCTGAGTGAGCGCCTCGGCGAGGTCAACGTCTACCTGCGGGCCGTGCTCCACCAGAGCGACCCGGGGGACCGGGTGCCGGTGGCGACGGCCGTCGCCCTGCTGCTGGGCCGGCGCGGACGGGGCCTGGTGGTCGAACCGACCGCTGCCGCCAAGGCGGTGCTCCAGGAGGTCGCCGAACAGCCTGGCGGCCCGCCGCACAGGCTCCGACAGGTGCGCAAGCACCAACTGCGGCCGGCCGAAGTCGCCCCGGGGGAACTGCCCGAGCTGCTGCGCGGCGTCGCCCTGGAGATCCTCGACCAGGGAGAGAGCGATCTCGCGATGAGCGAGCACCACCCGGACGGCGCCCGGGTCGCGCTGCCGGCCCAGTGGTTCGTGGTCGGTGCCGCCGCCGGCAGGGGGTCGGGCGGCTGAGCGTCCGCCGGCCGCGGCGTTCCACCACCGCCCCGGCCCGATGGCACCGGTGCCGGCGGGCGTCCCGTTCTCGACTACTCTCCCCCCTCGTGGACGATCTCCCCGAGCCCTCGACCCTGCGCGTCTTCGTGGCACTGGCCCCGCCCGACGAGGCCAAGGACGAACTGGCCCGCGCCCTGCAGCCGGCTTACGCCAGGTATCCGCAGCTGCGCTGGAACCGGATCGAGGACTGGCACATCACCCTGGCCTTCCTCGGTGAACTGCCGTCCACGGCCGTGCCGCCGCTGCGCCGCGCGCTGGCCGGCCCCACCGCCGCGCACCCCGCTCTGCGTCTGGAGCTGCGGGGCGGTGGCCACTTCGACGAGCGACTGCTGTGGAGCGGGGTCGAGGGGGACCTGGAGGGGCTGCACCGGCTCGCCGCCGATGTCCGGGACCTGATCAGGTCCTGCGGGATCGAGTTCCGGGACCGCCCGCTGCATCCCCATCTGACCCTGGCGCGCTCGCGCCGCGACGATCCCGCCAGCGTGTCGCAGGTGGCGGCCGCGCTCACGGGTTTCGTGGGCCGGCCGTGGTGGACGGAGCGTCTCCACCTGGTCGCCGGGCCCGTCGGCCCGGGCCCCGGGCCGATCCGCTACCGCGACCTCGAGGCGTGGCGATTCGCCCCCGTCCGGTCCGGGGACCGGGACGCCCTCACCGAGCCGTAGCCGGCAGGCGGGCCCCTCGTCCCCGCGGCCCCTGCCGCCGGGGCACGAGGACCTCGTGCGTCACAGCGGGGTCAGGATGTCCTGGTGCAGGCCGTCCAGCACGAAGCCGTTGTCCAGCCGCACCCGGAAGGTCCGTTGCCTCCCGCGCTCGCGGGCGGCGGCCCACTGCGGTTCCAGCGCGGCGATCTTCCCCTCCAGCCGCTTCCGGCTCGCCGCCGGCATGGTGTGGCCGTAGTCCTCGAACAGTTCGCTGAGCCGCTGGTACTCGCGGGCCTCCTCGCTCTGCGGCAGTTCCCCGTCGACCCGCTCGACGGTGCCCTCGATCCCGGATCCCAGCGAGAGGAATCCGACGACGGCCTCGGGCTGCCCGGCGACCGCCTCGCCGATCCCGACGTCCTCGGCCAACCTGACACGCCGGCCTTCCTCCAGGGTCATCCGTCCGCTGCCTCTCCCTCGATCGGTGCCGCCGGCGCGACCGGCCGGCGGCTCGACCATTATCCGTCGTCCCAGGACCGTCGCCGCGCGCCGGTCGGCACCCGCGGCACTCCGGTGCACCCCGGCCTACCGGTGGGCCCGGTGGCCGGTCGGGCCCACCGGGACGGCCCGCTCTCAGCCCCGGGTGCGGGCGTAGACGTGCCAGTCGGCGGACGCGGTCCCGCCGGGCAGCAGGTTGGTGCTGTTGTCGCTGAACAGCACCGTCCTGCCGTTGTCGGACACGTAGGGGTCCACCGCGGCGCCCTCCTGTGGCGAGCCGTCCGGGGCCGTGCTGACGGCCTCGGTGCGGCCGGTCGTCAGGTTCTGCCGGTAGAGGTCGAAGCGGGCCTGCGAGGCGTGGATGATCGTGGCGGAGCAGCCGCCGGAGAAGTAGACCCACCGGTCGTCGGCGGTGATGGCCGCGGAGGGGTCCGCCCAGCAGATCGCCGCCGGGTCGGGCGAGGTGCGCACGCTCGTCACCCGGCCGGTCCGTAGGTCCTGGACGAACAGCTCGGTGCGGGACTTGGCGCCCGGTAGTGGGGCCGCGCTCAGGGCGTACGCGGCGTAGCGGCCGTCGGGGCTGAAGCGGATCTTCGGGGCCGCCGAGCCTGCGGTGCCGTCGGAGGCGAGGCCGGTCGCGGTGGTGGTGGCGCTGTGCAGGTCGTAGGTGTAGAGGCTGGTGAACCGCGCGAAGGGCTGGGCGGTGGTGTCGCTGGGGCGGACCGTCTGCGGGAGCAGGTTGCCGGCCCTGGAGCTGAAGCCGACGGTGGTGGCGTCCGCGTTGATCGTCGGATTGTCCGAGTCGTTGTCGGCGGCCTGTCCGCCTGCGCCGACCGACGCCAGGCGGGTGCGGCCGCTGACGCGGTCGGTGACGAAGATGTTGCGGGTGTTCGGCCGGACGGGGGCGCCCGGCACGAGGTCGGTGCGGGTCGACATGTAGACGATGCTGCGGCCGTCCGCGCTGATGGCCGGGTGGTAGGCGCCGAGGTCGCTGTCGGCTGCGCCGCTCGCCAGGCCGGCGGAGACGAGGTGGGTGCGGGCGGTGACGCGGTCGCGGACGTAGACGTTGTACGCGCCGTTGGCGGGCTGCCCGGGCGCCACGTCGGCGGCGCCGCTGGAGAACACGACGTAGCGGCCGTCGCCGCTGATCCCCGCGACGTCGTCGAGCGCGGTGAGCGGGGTGCCGTCGTCGCCCCGGCTGACCAGCTCGGTCCGGCCGGTGCGCAGGTCGCGCACGTACAGGCCGAAGCCGACGCTCGCGCCGTCCGGCACCAGGTTGGTCGCCGACGAGCTGAACAGGGCGTAGTGGCCGTTCTGGCTCAGCCCGAGGCTCGTCGAGGCCTGATCCGCCGGCACGCCGCTCGCCCCGACGTCGACCTGGGAGATCGGGGCCCACGCCGGGTCGGCCTGGGCCGGCGCCGCGGTGCCCGCGACGGCTGCGGCCGCCGCCAACACGCAGGCGCCGAGCGCGAGTCGGCGTTCTGTCCGTGCCGTTCGGTTGGTCGTTTCCACGCTGATCCGTCCTTCCTGGATGGCTGCTGCGACCCCACCCCGGCCGGCACGTCGGTGGGTTCAGGCAGAGCCAAACGCCGGATGCCGCCGACGGTCAATGGGGGTGGCCGAAGCCGACCGAAAACAGCCACCGGCGCAGGGGTCCGCCCGTGGGGCACGTGGTGCCCGCGGGGCGGCAGGTGGCCGGTGGTGGGGCCCGCCGAAGGCAGGCGGAGCGGGGTGAGTTCGGCCGCTACCGGGGGGAGAGCTGCCGCCGGAAGTCGGCGGGACCGCGGCCGTGCCAGCGGTGGAAGGCGCGGCGCAGGGCACG
This sequence comes from Kitasatospora nipponensis, assembly GCF_039528135.1. Classification (NCBI taxonomy): domain Bacteria; kingdom Bacillati; phylum Actinomycetota; class Actinomycetes; order Kitasatosporales; family Streptomycetaceae; genus Kitasatospora; species Kitasatospora nipponensis. The sequence goes on from NZ_BAAALF010000040.1 coordinate 25,637, forward strand.
TACGTCGGAGAAGCCGACGCGGGCGGCGATGGTGTCGATGTTGAGGCCGGTGTCCCGCAGCAGACGGGTGGCTTCGGCCTCGCGCACCTTCTCCACCTCCTCGCGCCAACTGGTGCCCTCCTCGTGCAGCCGGCGCTGGAAGGTGCGCGGGCTCATGGTCAGGCGGTGGGCGACCCGGTCGAGGGACGGGGCGCCGCCGGCGAGCTCCTCGCCGATCTCGGAGTGGACCTTGTCGAGCCATCCCATGATGATCCGGGCGGACCTGATCGAGTGAGCGGCGTGATCGTTCACGATGACCGCGAGGGCCGGGTCGGAGCCGGGCAGCGGTTCGGTCGCGTCGGTGGCCGAGAAGGTGATGGACGAGACCGGCGCGTGGAAGTGGATGTTGCGGGTGCCGAACGCCTCGATCAGGTGCTCCTGCAGCCGCGGTGGCTCGCCGGCCACCGTGACGGCGACGGGGCTGACCGGCCGGCCCAGTGCCGTGCAGGCCTGCTTCAGCAGCAGGCCGAGGACGAACTCCGCGATCAGGGCGCCGACCCGGCCGAAGCTCGGGACCGGGCGGGTCGCGACGGTCAACTGCCCTGCCGCGTCACGGGTGACGTCGAAGGCGCTGTCCGGATCGGTGATGGCGGGAAGGTGCTCCGCCGCGAGTTGGAAGGCCTCGGTCAGGTCGGCCGCGGACTTGATCACGTAGTCCCAGACGTGGAACCGGCCGGGAGTCCACAGCTGCGCGACTCTCGGGGCTCCGCCGGCCTGCGCGAAGGCGTCGGCCGAGACCTCCCACACGCGCGTCAGCATCCGTGTCGGCACGCGGATGCCCTCCTGGTCGAGGACCCCGACCCCGGGTAGCCGGTCGAGCTCCTCCTGTGCGGCCCCCGCCGCCCGCGCCGCCTCCAGGACAAGGCGCACCACGTAGGGCGGTATCGATCCCTTCGTCACGGGCGACAGCCTAGGACAGAGGGCTGACCCACAGTCAACCCCATTCACCCCGTGGCGCGTTCGGTCCCGTGGGTGGCGCGTCCTGGTCTCATGGCGGGGGAGCCGTCCTGCCTTACGTTGGGGACAAGCCCGCTCACCAGCGAGAACGGAGATCATGATGAAAGCGGTTGCAGCGACGGTCAAGACGATCGTCTATCCCGTCGGCGACCTCACGAGGGCCAAGGCGTTCTTCGGCGCACTGCTCGGAACGCAGCCATACATGGACGAGGTCTACTTCGTCGGCTACCACGTCGACGGGCGGGAGATCGGGCTGGATCCCAACGGGCACCGGCAGGGCATGACGGGACCGGTCTGCTACTGGCACGTCGCGGACATCAGGGAGAGCCTTCAGCGCCTGCTGGTGGCCGGCGCCACCCTGCGGCAGGACGTCATCGACGTCGGCGGCGGCAAGCTGACGGCCCTGGCCGTCGACGCCGACGGGAACATCATCGGTCTGGTTCAGGAAGCGGGGGTCTGACATGCGGACACGGATCATCACCACGGTCTACTGGATCGTCGCGGCCGAGTTCCTGCTCGGCGCCATCACCAAGTACTGGCCCGGCACGGGACCGTTGGGCCAGGACTACGCCGCCAAGTTCGTGGCCTGGGGATACCCGGCCTGGTTCCGCTTCTTCGTGGGGACCGTGGAGCTGATCTGCGCCGTGCTCCTGGTCGTCCCCCGCAGACCGGCCCGGTTCCTGGGCGCCGCGGGTCTCGTGCTGGTCCTCGACGGTGCGGTCACCACGCACATGGTCAACCACGACCCGATCTCGCAGAGCCTCGACGCCCCCATCCACCTCCTGGTCGTCGCCGCGATCGCGTTGGCGAACTGGCCCGCGCACTGGAAGGAACTCCTGCGCCCGGGCAGGGTGAGGCTCCAGTAGGACCCCCGGGGTCGTGTGCGTGGGCCCGGCGTTCGTGGACGCCGGGCCCGCACCGGTTCACCCGCCGTGCCGGGCGAGGAAGGCGGTGATGAGGTGCTGCCACTGCTCGGGGCGCTCCACCATGGGCAGGTGGCCGGTGGGGATCTCGGCGAACCGGGCGCCGGCGATGTTCTCCGCGAGGTGGCGGTGCAGGGCGGGCGGGACGAGGTGGTCGGCGGTGGTGGAGATGACCAGGGTGGGGACGCGCACGGCGGCGAGGTCGTCGCGGACGTCGATCCGGCCGGCCAGGTCGGCGTGCTCGAGGGTGCCGTCGGCGATGTCGGCGGCGGCGTGGGTGATGACCTGCTCGAGCTGCTCGGCGGGCATGGCCTCGATGGCCTGGGGGCTGAGGGCGTGCGGGAAGAGGAACTCGCTCACCAGGCGGCGGTCACCGGTGGCGGCGAGCTTGCTCCAGACCCTGGCGGTCAGGGCCTGCTGGTTGTTGGGGTGGGCCATGGTGGCGGTCAGGACGAGGGCGGTGACGCGTTCGGGGTGGCGGGTGGCGGCGCGGACGGCGACCGGGCCGCCGAGGGAGTATCCGGACACGGCGAAGGTGTCCAGGCCTTCGGCGACGGCGGCGGCGACGAGCTGGTCGGCGAGGTCGTCCAGGTGCAGCGGCGTGGTGGAGCGGGGGGTGTCGCCGCTGCCGGGGTAGTCGACGCCGACGACGGTGTGTCCGGCGGCGAGGCCTTCCAGGATCGGTCCGTAGGTGCCGGCGGTGCTGCTGCCGGCACCGTGGGCGAGGGCGAGGCCGGGGCCGGAGCCCAGGACGGTGCGGGCGTAGGTCGCCTCGGGCAGGGGGCGTGCGGACATGAGGGACTACTCCTTCGGGAGGTGGGTGATCAGCGGGTCGGGGTGGCCCGGTCGCGTGCCGGTGTTGGGGGGCACGCGCGGCTTCGGTGGGGCCCCTGCTCGTTCCCGCGCGGGGTGGCGGGGGCGGTGGGGTGGGGCGAGGGTCTTCGGTCAGGGCAGGAGGACGACCTTGCCCCGGGCACGGCGGGCCTCGATGTCGCGGTGGGCGCGGGCGGCCTCGGCCAGTGGGTAGGTGGCGCCGATGGGCAGGTCGAGCGTGCCGGCGGCGAGCCGGCCGGCCAGCTCGGGCAGGGCCTGCGGGAGGCGGTCGGTGGGGTCGGCGCCGGTGAAACGCACCCCGTGCTCGGCGGCGGCCATGTCGGCGATGGTGATGACCCGGGCCGCGTCCCCGGTCAGGGCGACCGACGGCGCGAGCACGCCGGCGCCGGAGGCGTCCAGCACCCGGTCCACGCCCTGCGGGGCGACCGCCCTCACCCGCTCGGTCCAGCCCTCGCCGTAGGCGACGGCGGTGGCGGCGAGCGCGGTGAGCCGGTCGAGGTCGTGTGCGCCGGCGGTGGCGACCACCGTCACCCCTCGGGCGACGGCCAGTTGGAGCGCGAAGGTGCCGACGGAGCCGCCCGCGCCGTGGATCAGCAGGGTCTCGCCCCGGCCGGCCCCCAGGTGGTGCAGGGCGCGGTAGGCGGTCTCGCCCACGGTCACCAGGGCGGCCGCGGTCTCGAACGGGACGTCCGCCGGCTTGGCGACCGGGCGCTCCAGCAGCGCGTACTCGCTGTAGCCGCCGGCGGTCGCGACACCGAACACCTCGTCGCCGACCTCGGCACCGGCGCCCTCGCCGGCCAGGTCGACGACGCCGGCCACGTCCCAGCCCGGCAGGTGCGGGAACTCCACCGGCATGATGCCGGCCATCATTCCGGAGCGGATCTTCAGGTCGATCGGGTTGACGGCGGCCGCCCGGACCCTGATCCGGACCTGGCCCGGCCCCGGCTCGGGAGCGTCGACCTCGGCCCGGGTGAGGACGTCCGGGCTGCCGTAGCGGGAGAAGGTGATCGCGGTGGACATCGGAACTCCAAGGAGAGATGGAGGGAACACACTCACCGAGAATCATCCGGTGCGTGTGATTGCTCTTTCAGGTGTATCACACGAGTCGTATGAAATGTGAAGCCGATGTCGAGTGGGCTGCGTCACACTCCGTGTGTGATTTCTGGATAGGATGACCCCCATGACGTCCAAGCCGCCCGTCCACCTCCGTCAGCCGAACCCGGACAACCCCCGCGTTCAGCGCACCCGGGCCCGCATCCTGGCCGTCGCCCGCGAACTGCTGCCCGAGGTCGGGCTCACCGGGCTGACCTACGCGCTCCTGGCCGAACGGGCCGGCGTCACCCGCCAGACCCTGTACCGGCACTGGCCCACCCGGGCGGCCCTCCTCTGCGACCTCACGCTGCAGGGCCCCGACCTCGGCTACCCCGAGCCCGGCCCCGACGTGCGTGCCGTCGCCACCGCCTGGCTGGTCAGCCTGCGCGCCGGCATCACCGACCCCGCCACCCGCACCGCCGCCCTCGCCATGGCCGCCCACGCCGACCACGACCCGGACAGTGCCCAGGCCCTGCAGCACATCGTCGTGGACCGTCACGCCGCCCTGAACGAGCTCCTCGAACCGTCCGGCCTGACGATCACCCCCGAGCAGTACACCCTGCTCTACGGGCCGCTCCTCGCCCGGCTCTTCTTCGACCGCGCCGAAGCGAGTGACGACTTCATCGACGCCACCGTCGCGCAGTGGCTCACCACCGTCGACGCCGACGAGCGGTAGCCGGTCCCATCGAGGGCCGGGGCCCGTCCGACCGTCGGATTGACGTGTGGGGTCAGGTGGCGCACGCCTCGCGCGGTGCGGGGCGCGGCCCCCGGGCACGTGCACCGGACGAGAGGGCGCCTCGCCGACCCGGGCCCGCACGGTGTCGGCGGGCTGTCAGCGGGGACGGCGATCTGTCGGTGGGATGTCAGCGGCCCCCGGGACCGTCGACACCGGGCGGGGCCGGCCGTGAAGGTGCGGGCCCGCCCTCCTGCCGACCACTTCGAGCTCCCGGGAGCCCCCATGCCCTCCGCACCCCACGCCCCGCGATGGGACGTCCACCGGCTGCCGCCCGCGCGGGGAAGGAGCTTCCTGGTCACCGGCGGCAACGCGGGCATCGGGTACTTCGTCGCTGAGCAGCTGGCCGCCACCGGGGCCACGGTCGTGCTCGGCAGCCGCGACCGGGCGAAGGCCGAGGCCGCGATCGGTTCCATCGGCTCGCGGGTACCCGGAGCCAGGGTGCGGCACATGCCGCTGGACCTGGCCGACCTCGCCACGCTCGAGGCGTCGGTGGACGGGCTCGGCCTGGACCGCCTCGACGGGGTCGTCCTCAATGCCGGGGTGGCACTCGACCACCCGCCGCGCCGTGAGACCGGGGGCGGCCACGAGCTGATGTTCGCGACCAACCACCTGGGTCACTTCGCGCTGACCCACCACCTGGCCCCGCTGCTCCTGGCGACCCCGGGCAGCCGGATCGTCACCACCGGCAGCTTCGCGGCCAAGTCCGAACGTCTGGACCTCGACGATCTCCAGAGTGCCCACGACTACCGGCCCAAGCGCGCCTACGGGTGCTCCAAGCTGGCCCAGATGCTCTTCGCCCTCGAACTCGACCGCCGTCTGCGCGCCGCCGGCAGCACGACGCTGAGCGTGCTCGTCCACCCCGGCGGCGCCCTCGACTCCCTCACCCCCTCGCGCCCGCCGATCCACGTCCGGACCGCCGGCGAACGGCTGAGCCGCCTGCCGCTCGGTCTGGTCGTCCAGGGCAAGGACGCCGCCGCATGGCCCGCCGTCCGGGCCGTGCTCGACCCGAGCGTGCGCGGCGGCCGGCTGCTGAGTCCGCGGGCGTTCGGGCTGCGCGGTACGCCGAGGATCGAACCCCTCTGGAAGCACCTGACCGACACCACGACCGCGGCACGCCTGTGGGCGGTCAGCCGCGACCTGACCGGCAGCGAGCCGGCGTTCACCGCACCGACAGGGTTCGGTGCGACCTGAGGCGAGGGCGTCGGGCGCCGGTCGGGAGGCGGCGGGGAGCAGCCGGAATTGCGGACGGTCGTTCTGTCAGTGCCCCGCCATAGAGTGGCATCAACGCTCGAGGGAACGCCGCAGAGGCGTCGAAGAGGCGTCAAGCAACCACTCACCCCAGGGGGCACAGCCATGTCCGCGAACAGGCTCAGCCACAAGGTCAACCACGTCTCGCTCGTGGTCGACAAGTCCGGCTCGATGCGCCAGCACGAGACGCAACTCGTGCGTGTGGTCGACGAGTTCGTCAAGGGGTTGCAGGAGGAGTCCGACCGGCTCGGCCATGAGACCCGGATCAGCCTCTACGCCTTCGACCACCACGTGCAGAACCTGGTCTGGGACATGGACGTCAAACACCTGCCGTCCCTGCGGGGCCTCTACAAGGTCGACAACGGGGCGACGGCGCTGATCGAGGCGGCCGTGAAGTCCGTCGACGACCTCAAGAACATCTGGGAGGGGTACGGGGAGCACGCCTTCCTCCAGGTCGTCGTCACCGACGGCGAGGAGAACGCCTCGGGCCTCGCGGAGACCGGCCAGATGCACACCCGCATGGGCGCCGGCCAGGGCAGGGCCGTCCTGCGCCGGTGGATGGACCGCATCCACCGTGCCATGGGCGACCTGCCCGAGCACTGGACCTCGGCGATCCTGGTCCCCAACTCCCTGGCCAAGCGCACCGCCCAGGAGTACGGCTTCCCCGCGGGCAACATCGCCATCTGGGACGCGGACTCCAGCAAGGGCGTCGAGGAGGCCATCGGCACCGTCAAGTCGGCTGCGTCGAGCTTCCTGCAGGGCCGCGAGAAGGGTGTGCGCGGCACCCGGAACCTGTTCGCCATGGGCCAGGACCTCAAGCCCGCCGAGGTCAAGGCCAACCTCGACGCCCTGCACGCCGGCACGTACATCCTGGTCCCGGTCGACCAGCCGACCCCGATCCGCGACTTCGTCACCAGCGCCGGACATCCCTACCGGACCGGCTGCGCCTTCTACGAGCTCTCCAAGCGCGAGACGATCCAGGGCACCAAGCAGCTCGCCGTGGCGGAGAAGGACCCGGCCACCGGCCGGATGACGGGCCGGGTGTTCTCGGGTCCGGCGGCCCGCCAACTCCTGGGCCTGCCACAGTCGCAGACCACGGTGAAGCCGGGCGACAACCCGTCGTACACCGTGTTCGTCCAGTCGACCTCCGTCAACCGCAAGCTGGTGCCGGGCACCAAGCTGCTCGTTCTCCTGTAGCCCGGCCGGCCCGGTCACTGCGGGGCCCGTGGCCGAACGGGACCGCCGGCGCCCGCAGCGACCGGCGCGGGTGACCGGGCCCGGTGGCGGGACTCCGGGCGGGACCGACCGCCTCACCGGCGGATCAGCGGGCGGACCAGACCGGGCAGTCGGTCGCGTGACGGGTGAGCAGCACGACGGTCCCGCCGTCGAGCACTTCGCGGGTGCGCGTGACGACGCAGCAGAGCGCTGCTGCCGGCGGCCGTGTCTGCCGGGCCTCCGAGCGGGTGATGTCGCGCTCCGGCAGGGTGGTCTCCGGCCAGTCGGGCCTGATGACCGGCCGGGTCGTTCGGGAGGGTGCCCGGCGGACGGCTTGCTCGAGGGGAACCCCCAGTGCGCGGGCTCGGGCGTGCAGGCGGCGGCGGTCGCGTCGTTCGGACATGACCACACCTTGCCCTGCCCGGGCCCGTCGGCGCCAGCGTGGCCCTGGACGCCTTGGACGTACGCGTGGGTCCAGCGCCACTCAGGGACGGGAGACGGGTTCGGCGCGAAGACCCGGGCCCTGACCCCGCCCGAAGACCGGTGCGAGGACGAGTTCCGCCGCGCCGATCGCGACAGCGGCGGGGCCCGCGGGGGTGAGCGAGACGGGGACGTGCTGCCAGGACCGGTCCGGCAGGCGGTCGGCCAGCTGCTCGGCGATCTCGCTCAGGTACGGCTCGGGGGCGGCGAGGATGGTCCGGCCGCCGAGGACCAGGCGGTCGACGTCCAGCAGCTGGACCAGGTTGGCCGCCCCGACCGCCAGCAACCTGGCCGCCGTCCGCGTGTCGTCCCGGTCGAGGGCGGCCAGGCAGAGCGCCTCCAGGCAGCCGCGCGCGCCGCAGCGGCACGGCGGTCCGTCGAGTTGCAGGACCTGGTGGCCGAACTCTCCCGCGTTGGTCCGCGCCCCGCGGTAGAGCGCGCCGTCCAGCAGCAGGCCGGCTCCCAGGCCGTCGGCGAAGTGCAGGTAGGCCGTCTGGCCGGGGGCCGCGCTGGCCAGGGCGGCGGTGTTGGTGTCCTTGTCCAGGTGGACCGGCAGCGGAGCCAGTTCGGCGGCCAGGGCCTCGCGCAGCGGGAAGCGGTCCCAGGCGGGCAGACCGGCCGGACGGTGCAGCACGCCGGCCGCGTGGTCCAGCGGACCGCGGCACCCGACGCCGACCCCGAGCAGGTTCGCGCCGTCGGGTGCGGCGCGCAGGGCCTCGCGCACCGCGGTCGCGAGCAGCTCGACGGTGCGCCGCGGGGGCGCGTCGGCCAGGCCCGTCGGCATGGTCGCGCGGTGGCGGACCTCGCCGCTCAGGTCCACCAGCAGCACGGTGGTCTCCCGACGGTCCAGTTCGACACCGACGGCGAACCCCGCGTCGGGGCGCAGGCGCAGCACGGTGCGGGGCTTGCCGCCGGTGGAGGGCCCGCGCCCGTCCTCGGCGACCAGCTCGGCGGCCAGCAGCCGGGCCACGATCTTGCTGACCGCCTGGGGGGTGAGGCCGGTCGCGGTCGCCAGCTCCGCCCGGCTGCTGCCCCGGGACGCCTCGCGCAGCAGGCTCAGCACCAGGGCGGTGTTGTGGTCGCGGAGCCCGGTGAGGTTGCTGCCGGCCGGCGCGGTGCTCCGGGGCGGCGGGGTGCTGCTGGGCGGTGTGCTCATGGAGGTCATTCTGCCGCGCTTGCACTTAGGCAACACTGTTGCTTAAGTAGGGCGCATGAGCCCCCATGTCAGCCCCTCCTCCCCGCTGCGCGTCGCCCTGGTCGGCTACGGACTGGCCGGCGCCGCCTTCCACGCCCCGCTCATCGCCACCACCCCGGGACTGCGCCTGCACTCCGTGGTCACCGCGAACGCCGGGCGCCGGGCCGCACTGCGCGCCGACCACCCGGACGCCCGGATCGTCGCGGACACCGACCAGCTGCTCGCCGCCGCGGACGAGCTGGACCTGGTCGTGGTCGCCTCGCCCGACCACACCCACGTCCCCGTCGCCCGTGCCGCCTTGGCGGCGGGTCTGCCCGTCGTGGTCGACAAGCCGCTGGCCGCCTCCACCGCCGAGGCGCGCGCCCTGGTCCAGGAGGCGCGCCGGCGCGACCTGATGCTGACGGTCTTCCAGAACCGCCGCTGGGACGCCGACTTCCTGACCGCTCGCCGGCTCATCGCGGACGGACGGCTGGGCGCGGTGCACCGCTTCGAGTCCCGCTTCGAGCGCTGGCAGCCGGAGGTGAAGCCGGGCTGGCGACAGAGCGCGGCGGCCGCGGCGACCGGCGGCGTCCTCTTCGACCTGGGCAGCCACCTGGTGGACCAGGCACTCCAGCTCTTCGGCCCGGTCGAGCGGGTCCACGCCGAGGTGGACACCCGCAGGTCCGGCGCCCAGGTGGACGACGACGCCTTCCTCGCCCTGACCCACACCGGCGGCGTGCGGTCCCACCTGTGGATGGGCGCGCTGGCCGGCCTGCCGGGACCGCGCCTGCGAGTCCTGGGCGACCGGGCCGCCTACACCGCGCCCCGCCTCGACCCCCAGGAGGACGCCCTGCGCGCCGGCCACCGCCCGGGCCCCGGCTGGGGCACGGTGCCCGAGGCGGACCACGGGACGCTCGGCGCCGGTCCGGACGCGCGGCCCCACCCCTCTCTCCCCGGCGACTACCCCGCCTTCTACGCGGGCGTCGCGGCCGCCCTGCGCGACGGCGCCCCCGTCCCGGTCGACCCACTGGACGCGGTGGCGACGCTCACCGTCCTGGAGGCCGCCCGCCACTCGGCCGCCACCGGCCGCACGGTCGGCCTCCGTGACACCGGCGTCGGATCGCTCACCGCAACGGAGTCGCCCGCATGACCCCCGCCGAGATCGCCGACCGGATCCTGCTGATCGAGGAGCAGGAACGCCGCCTGGTGCTGCCGCACTTCACCAACGACGACGCCTGGCGCCTGGGCGGCATCCTCGTCCGGCTGGCCGGTGAGCGCGCGGCGCCGGTGGCCGTCGACATCCGCCGCGGTGCGCAGCAGCTCTTCCACTCCGCACTGCCCGGCAGCAGCGCCGACAACGACACCTGGCTGCGCCGGAAGACCCGTACGGTCGAGCGTTACGGTCACTCCTCCTACCTGGTGGGTCTGCGGTTCGCCGCGCAGGGCAGCACCTTCGAGGCCAAGTCCCGTCTGGATCCCGCCCGTTACGCGGCGCACGGCGGTGCCTTCCCGATCACCGTGGCCGGTGTCGGAGTGGTCGGCGCCGTCGCCGTCTCGGGCCTGCCGCAGGCCGACGACCACGCCTTGGTCGTCACCGCCCTCACCCGCTACCTCACCGAACCGCAGCCGCAGCCGCAGCCGGAGCCGGAGATGGGGCCGTAGCCGGAGCCGTAGCCGGAGATGGGGCCGTAGCCGTAGCCCGCTGACCGGCCGGACCCGGCGGACGGTCGGGGCGGGCCTGCGCAGCGGTCGACCGAGCACCCGGCCGAGCGGTCGGCGGCGTGCCGGGGAGCCACCAGCGAGGTTCCGCCGCCGGCGCGCCCCTGTGCCCCCTGCCGGGAGGTCCCACCGCTCGCCCACCCCACCACGTACCCGAACCTCAGGGCCAGGGGGTGCCGCTGATCGGGGTTGGCGCCGCTCCCTCCCGGGACCGTTTCGAAGAGTGTTTCAGTGTGTCTGTCGGTGCGGGGAACAGGGTGCGGTTGAGGGATGCTCCCTGTGATACCTTCCCGGCGAGGAGGTGTGTGGTGTCTGAGGTCTTCGCAGCGGTCGATGCCCTGATCGCCCGGGCGCAGGGGGGTGGGGACCTGCCTGAGCCCGCCGAGCGCAGGCGTCTGCGGGAGGCGGCCGGGTTCACGCAGGAGGAGGTCGCCGCGGCGCTGGGGGTTCGTCGCGAGACGTTCGTGAAGTGGGAGGCCGGCAGTGCCCAGCCCCGTGCGCCCAGGCGTGGTGCCTATGCCTGGTTGCTGGCCGGCCTCGCCGGGGTCCACGGCACCGAAGGCCCCGATGGCTGGCTGAGGCTGGCGCGCACCGCCAAGCCCGCCGACGTCGACGCCGAGACGGGGGAGTGAAGCCCTGATGGACCGTAAGGCGTACACCGCGAAGCTCGCCGCCCTGCGCGAGCTGCGTGCCGAGATCGGTGCGGCCGAGAAGGCCGTCGCGGACGCGCAGCGGGCGCTGGGCAGGCTCGGCCAGGAGCGCGGGCGCCGCGTCATGGAACTCGCCGCGTACGAGGGCGCGAAGGCGGACGCCATCGCGAAGGCCGGCGGCCTGTCGGTCGGCGACGTGGTGCGGATCGCCCCGCTGCTGGATCCGACCCCGCCCGGCGCCCGCGTCGTCAGGGCCGACGACCGGGGCGCCGCCGCGGTGCCCGCTCCGGCGCCCCCGGACCAGACCCCGCCGGCCGTCGAGACCGCCGTCGCGGTGGCCCCCGCGCCGACGCGCCCCGCCGCCGCAGTCGAGCAGCCCCCCGTACCTGCTCCCGACGCCGCTGCCGCCCCCGCCGCAGCCGCGGTGGCCGCCGCCACCGCGCCGGCCGCCCGGGAGACAGAACCCGGCGTACAGGCCGACTCGTCCGCCGCTGCGCCGGTGGTGGTGCAGGGGCAGGTGCGGGTGCTGCCGCACATCCCGCAGGGGCCGGCGGGCGACCGGTTCGCCGCGGTGACGTCCGGGCTGGTGTCGACCCGGCCGAACTTCGTCCAGCAGCCCCGGGTGACGGTGTTCCTGGACGCGGCCACCGGCGACCTGGTGGCCCGTGAGTACACGCTGCGACTGGACCTGGGTGCGAAGTCGCCGGGGGAGATCCTGGACGCCGTGCTGGCGGCGGCGCCGGGCACCGAGCGGGTCTACGTCACCGCCGGCGCGCCCTGGCACGAGGGCGCCGAACGGTACTCCACGCTGAAGGACGCCGTCGCGGCCTGGCTGCACACCCCGTCCCAGCGGTGGACGACCGCGACGGGCCGGGGCAGGGACAAGCTGGCCGGGCACTTCGTGCACCAGCGTCAGCCGGTGGGCCGCTACGCCCCCGCCGCCGCTCCCGACGGCGCCATGGTGGAGATCCGCTGGGTCGGTGAGTGGTTCGATGCGGACGGCGCCGATCCGGCCCTGTGCCGGGACGCGTTCCGGCTGCTGTGGCAGGCGCTGCGCCGGCACTGGGACGACGTCGTGCTGATGGGTTCCCCCTCGCAGACCGGGCGGGACCTGTGGACCCGCACGATCCCCACGAAGGGCAAGTGGGCGGGTGGCTACCCGGTCATGAGCGAGGAGCTGCGCGCTCTGCTGCACGCCACCGGCGGGCAGGGCCGCAGTGAGCTGATGGTGCCGCCGCGGGTGCCGGAGCGGTTGCCGGGGCTGGTGGAGTTCGACGCCACGTTCGCGTACGGCAAGCAGACGTGGAAGAGCGGGGTCGGCGCGCCGCGTCGGGTCACCGCGCGCGCGTTCGCCGCGATGGACGAGGGCGCGCAGGCGAAGGCGCTGATGGCGTGCTCGCACTGGCACGTCCGCGTGACGGTGCCCGCCGGCTGGGAGCACGTCGGGCTGCTGCCGGCCCCGGTGCCGGGGGAGCGGGCGTGGGAGTACCCGGCCACCGGCGGTGCCACGTTCACCACCTGGGCCGGGGGCGCGGAGGTCCACCTCGCGCTGACCAACCATCTGATGCCGTGGCGGATCGAGGTGTTGGACGGTCTGGTGTGGGAGGACGGCAAGCCGCTCGACGACTGGGCGAAGAGGCTCAAGGCCGCGTGGGCGGACCTGACGAACCTCTCGACCCTGCACGGTGACGAGCGGCAGCGCACCGCCGCCTACCTCGCCTCCCGCGCGGTCCGCAGCATCCTGCTGTTCGGGATCGGCGGCTTCGCGCAGCGCCCGCGCACCGTGGGCGGATCCACACCGGTGGGTGAGCCGCTACCGGCCGGGGTGGAGATCCTGGGCCAGGACGACCGGCTGGTCACCTGGCAGCGCTCGACCGGCTTCTCGCGCGACCCGAACGCGCACCCCGAGTGGGCCGCCCGCGTCTGGTCGGGAGCCCGCACCGCGCTGCTCAGCATGAGGATGCGCGAGGACGACGTGATGGTCGGCGCGCTGCACCTGCCCCCTGCCAGCATCGTGGCGTTCCGCACCGACGCCATCTACACCACCGCCGACGTCACCTGGCCCTACCACGGCCAGCCCGGCGAGTTCCTGAAGAAGGGACACCTGCCCGGACCGGTCCCCGCCCCGGCCACGCTGGACGAACTGCTGGCCCTGCGCGACCTCGGCCGCGCCCACTTCGCCCGGGGAGGTGAGCGGTGAGCCCCGGTACCCGGAACGACCCGAACGAGGCCGCCCGCCTCACCCAGCAGCTCCTGGACGAGGGCTACACCAAGCGGCAGGTCGCCACGATGCTGGGGCGCGACGCCTCCCTCGTCTCGCAGTTCTTCACCAAGGGCAAGGGCGCGAGCATGGTCAGCGCGCTGCGCCAGCTGGTGCGGGCGGTACGGGGCGGTGAGCGCGACACCGAGGCGCTGTCGGGCATCGCGGAGGCCAACACCACCCGGCGCCGCACCAAGACCGGGCAGAAGGCGCGGGTGCGGAGCAAGGACACCGTCGGTGTGCCCGGCGAGTCGATGGCCGGCCGCGCGGGCCGCCAGGCCATCCGCTCGGGCGCCGCCCACCTCGCGCCGGTCGTGCACGCCACCGGCCGAGCCGGCGGCCGCCTCGCCTTCACCGTCCGGATGAAGGCCGACCAGTACGTGTACTCGGCAGGTTCGGAGAAGGACTCCGGTGGGGTGCGCCGTGGGTTCGTCCCGCGCGCGGACGGCACCGAGGAGCGCACCTACGGCTCCAGTTCCACGGGCGGCTTCGACGCCGCCGCGTGGTCCCGGCGCGTCGCCGACCACCACGGCGACGTCACCGAGGCGATGCGCGAGTGGCTGGTGGAGACCGGCCGCGCCGTCGAGGACGCCGACATCGCCTACCTCGAAGTCCGCGGTTGGATCCCCGAGGAGAGCCGGTGAGCGCCGAACAGGCCTCCCGCCGCCGCAGCACCGAGGAGCGGGAAGAGCTGCGCCGCCAAGCCGTCGAACTGGGGGACAGCGGCCACACGATCAGCCGGATCGCCTGGAACCTGCGCATCTCGGCCGGCACAGCCCGCCGGCTCCTCACCACGCCCACCCGCGACCCCCACGCACCCGATCCCCACCGCCCCTCCTGGTTCACCGGCCCCGACGAGACACTCGCGCTGCTGCGCCGCGCCGCCCGGGCTCGCGATGTGGTCCTCGACCCGGCCGAACCGCCCACCGAAGCGGATGCCCAGGAGCTGACCGACGCTCTGGCCGACGTCCTCCTCACCGAGGACTGCTTCGATGCCGACTGGGAGATCACCCCGTTCGGCGACGTGGTCGAGAGTCTGATCGACGCCCTCAACCGCTACGCCTACCCCGACTGAACCGAGCCTCGGCTCGCCCGGCCGACGAAGGAGAAGCACCGCCGTGGAGACCACCACCCCCGCTGGGCAGGACGTGCCGGCCGGGCTGCGCGTTAAGGCCGCACCTCCCCTCCCGGCGCGGCCGTTCGACACCGTGGTGAACCCGCTGCCGTTGCACCGGTTCCAGAAGGACGCGGTGGCGGCCGCCGTGCGCGAGGTGCGGGACGGCGGCCGGGCGACGGTGGTCGCGGCGACCGGGTCGGGCAAGACCCTGATCGCCGCGGGCTGTGCCCGGCGCTTGGCGGCGAGGGGGCGGGTGTTGGTGCTGGTGCCGACGATCGAGCTGCTGGAGCAGACCGCCGAGGCCTGGTCGACGAAGGGAGGCCGCCGCGGGTTGGCCATCGCGGCGTGCTCGCGCGAGGAGGCGTTGGAGAGCGCGGAGGCCGGCGGCCGCGTCCACGCCCGGGTGACCACGCAGGCCGCCCGCATCGCCGACCTCATCGCCCGGGAGAAGCCGGGCGAGCCGGTCACCGTGTACGCCACCTACGCCTCGCTGGAGCGCATCGTGGCAGCTCACCGGCTGTGCGGCCTGCCGGCCTGGGACCTGGTGGTGATCGACGAGGCACACCGCACCGCCGGCGCCGAGGGCAAGGCGTGGGCGGCGGTGCACGACGTCGCCCAGGTCCCGGCCGGGCGCCGGCTGTACTTCACCGCGACCCCGCGGATCGCGGACGACCGGCGGGCCAAGGACGGCCTGGCCGACCTCACCGACGCCGACACCGAGGGCGTGGAGAAGCTGCCCGCGCTCTGCTCCATGGACGACGAGACGATCTACGGCAAGACCGTCTTCACCTGGACGCTCGGCCAGGGCATCGAGCACGGCTACCTCGCCGACTACCGGGTGCTGGTGCCGGTCGTCACGGACGAGGACCTGCGCGACCTGCTCAACCTCCCCGCCGTCGCGGACCTGCGCTCCCAGCGCAGCAACGAGGAACTGCTGCGCCTGGCGCTGCAGATCGCCGTGCTGCGCGCCATCGCCGACCTCGGCCTGCGCCGCGTCATCACCTTCCACTCCCGGGTCGCCGCCGCCCGCGCGTTCGCGTCGACCATGGCCGCCACCGCCGAGCTGCTGCCCGACGAGGACCGCCCGGAGCGGATCTGGGCGAAGGCGGTGGCCGGCACCGACCGCCTCAGGGACCGCCGGGCCGCGTTCGCCGAGTTCAAGGCCCACACCGGCGAGGACGGCGAGGAGTGCGGCATCCTCGCCAACGCCCGACTCCTGTCCGAGGGCATCGACGTCAGAAGCGTGGACTCCATCGTCTTCGGCGACCCGAAGTCGAGCGTCATCGACATCGTCCAGGCCGTCGGCCGCGCGCTGCGCCAGTCCCACCGCCAGGGCAAGGTCTCCTGGATCGTCATCCCCGTCCACCTCCCCTCGCCCGCCGTCGGCGACGACACCGCCACCGCGGACCCGGCCGAGGTCCACGACGCCGGCGAGGCCGTGAAGGCCGCGGCCGACACCGAGATCGAAGCATCCCCCTTCCGCATGATCTGGCGGGTCCTGCGCGCTCTGGCGGCGCACGACGCCCGGGTGGTGGGCCGGATCACCGAGCTGCGCGCCCACCGCTCCCAGGGCACCGCGCACACCACCACGACCGAGCCGGCCGCGGCCGGGGCGAGCGCGGCCGGGGAGGCCGAGCAGCCGGCGGCGCCGGCGGCCCCGCCGACCGAGTGGCTGAAGATCAACGCCCGCCGGCACGCCGCACAGATCCTGCAGACCGTGAAGTTGCGGGCGTTCAACCCGCGCGCGGTCGAGTGGCAGCGGATGCACGCCGTCGCCGCCGTGTTCCACCTCCGGCACGGCCACCTCGACCCCACCGACAGGACGACGGACCCGGAGCTGATCTCCTGGCTCGCCCGCCAGCGCCACCTCCACGGCCAGCACCTGCTCGACCCCGCCCGCGTCTCGGAGTTGGACGCGCTCGGCATGATCTGGTCGAAGAACGCCAACGCCTGGGAACGCGGCCTCGCGTACGCCGCCGCGTTCCACCGCCGGCACGGCCACCTCGCGATCCCCGCGACCGCGAAGCTGGACGCGTACGCGGTGGGTGCGTGGATGCGTCGCCAGCGCAAGGCCGCGGGCCTCACCACCGACCAGGTGGCCAAGCTCGACGCGCTGGACGAGCTGTGGCGCCTGGAGCCGGACTGGAACCGCTCCTACCGCCGCCTGCTGGCCTACCTCGCCGCCGGCGGCACCCTGGACGGCCCGGCCAACCGCACCGGCCTGGGCGAGGACCCCACGTTCCGGCCCGGCAGCTGGCTGCGCAAGCAGGCGGGGGCCCGTACTGAGGGGAAGCTGACCGAGCAGCAGACCGCGCTCCTGGACGCGCTCCACCGGCATGCCGAGACCGTCACCGGCTGACCCGCCCCGCACCCGCCATCCGCACCCGCACCCGCCATCCGCACCCTCGCCGGCCCTCGGGGGTGCCTGGCCGGGCGGCTCGGGGTGTGGGCGGGTGCGGTGGGCGACTGGCAGGGCGGTGGTGCGGGGCGGGGTGACGGCGGTCTCTTGTCGGCCCGCACGAGTCATGGTTTGATCACGATGTTTTCTGTGGGTGGCCGTCGCGAGACGGTGTCATGTCGGGGGTGATGGCCGTGTTCGCGGATGCCTGCCCAGGTGGGGGCGGTGGTGAGCCGACCGTGGTGGAGCTGCGGGATCTTCAGGAGCGTGCCGACGCGTTGGCGCGGGACGTCGCCGCGATGCGGGCCCGGCTGGAGCGGCAGTCGGACCTGCCGCGTGCGGTGCGAGGGGCGTGGCCCGGTGGGGTGGAGGACGCTCTCGCCCTGGCGGCGCGGCGGATCGCCGCGGCGGCCGAGAGGCTGGCCGGGGTGCGGGCCGCCCGGTGGGCGGGGCCCTGTACGACGTGGTGGGGGATCTGCCCGCGCTGCGAACAGGCCCTGCGGCCGCAGGAGGGCCACTCCTGGTGCCGGCGGTGTGGGACCGGCTGGGACCGGCCGCAGGGTCCGTGCGGGGAACCGGCGGCCTTCGTGGCGATGGACGCCATGGGCGGGACGGTGGTCGTGTGCACCGCGCACGGCCGGTACCTGCAGGACCGCCTCGACGGCGGCCTGCTGCTGCCGGTCCCCGCGTCGTAGCGCCCGGGGGAGGGCGCTAGGTTGCGTGCATGCAACCGATGGATGCGGCCAGGGCGGACCTGTCCCCGGTGGAGCTGCGGCCCTCCACCAGCCTGTCGTTCCTGATCGTGCTGCCGGTGGCGGGGCTCGGCGTCCTGCGCGCCGCTCTCCAAGGCGCCGGGCCGGGAGGGCGGCTCCTGTTCGTCGTCGGCTTGGTCGACCTCGGGCTGCTCGTCATGCTGCTCGTGCTGTGGCTGGTGGCACTGGTCCGCAGGCGGGCGGCCGGCTGGCGGTTGCGGCTGGACACCTCGGGGGTGACCGTGCGCGGCCACGAGACCGTGCCGTGGTCCGACCTGAGCGAGGTCCGGCTGGTGCTGCTGTCGGCGAAGCTCCCGCGGCAGGCGCTGGTCTTCGTCCCGCGCCCCGGTGTCGTGCTGCCGGCGATGCCCGTCTCCTGGCCGCTGTCACGGCCGCGGGCGCGCGCCGACCGGTTGATCGGGAAGTACGGCAGTCCGATCGTGGTGGAGCCGCTGTTGATGGGGACCACGGTGGAGCGGCTGGGCGCTGCCGTCCGGCGGCTGGGCGGCCTGCCGATCACCGGCTGAGGCGATGGTGGAGGACCGGCCGCCCGGCCGGCCGGCCGGCGTTCGGGCCCCGGTAGCCTTCCCCCACCGAGGGTCGGCCCGCGACGTGCGGGCCGCCCTTCTCTGCTCGGCTCCCGGGAGGACGCCCATGTTCAAGGTCAACGAGTACTTCGACGGCGCGGTCAAGTCGATCGCCTTCACCGCGCAGGAAGGACCGGCGACCGTTGGCGCCATGGCGCCGGGCGAGTACGAGTTCGGCACCGCGAAGCGGGAGATCATGCAGGTGGTCTCCGGCGTCCTGACCGTCAAGCTGCCCGGTTCCGACCAGTGGGAGACCTTCAAGGCCGGCGAGCGGTTCGATGTCCCGGCCGACAGCAGGTTCCAGGTCAGGACCGCGGTCGAGACCGCCTACCTCTGCGAATACCGCGACTGACCGCGCTGCCGCCCGGCTTGGGGGGTGCGGACGGGTCGGTCCGTCAAGCGCGGGGCGGGGCCGCGGGGCGAACCGGGGTCACTGTGCCGCGCCGCAGGGGCTCTCGGCGAACGCCTGCCCACCGATCTCGCCGTAGCAGTACTCGGTGCCGTCCACCTCGCCGATCTCCACCCAGTCACCGCCACCGGCGTCGGCATCGGCGTGTCGGCCCGTCAGAGGTACCGCCTCGCGGGGCACGAACTTCTCGACGTGGCCGGTCGGGGCCTGCACGCCGACGGTCCGCGAAACGATCAGCGCGATCTCGTACAGACGTCCGCGGACCTCCTCCGAGAGACGGTCCACACGCTGCATGTCCTCCGGCCGCATGGTCGAGCGGCGGGCCTGCACCTGGGTCATCGTGTCACTCCTCGCTGGGATGGGTCGTTCCCGATCTGATTGCCGACCACGCTAGGTCCTGGTCCGACGCGATCGCGGTAGGCGCGCACCTGGCGCACGGTCCCCGTCCCGACGCCGAGGACGGTTCGCGGGTGCACCCCGACGCCGTGGGGTGCTGTCGGGGAGGGCGCGGCGGCTGTGCGCGGCTGCCGTTCGGCCCGGCTTGCCTCTGCCCCAGGGGCAGAGGGCACAGTGGCCCCGTGCAAGAGGACTTGATCACCATCGGGGAGCTCGCGGCCAGGACCAGGCTGAGCCCCAAGGCCCTGCGGCTCTACGGCGACCGGGGGCTGCTGCCGCCCGCCCGGGTCGATCCGCGGACCGGGTTCCGCCGCTACGGCCTCGCCCAGGTCGAACGGGCCCGCCGCATCGCACTGCTGCGCGCCACCGGCATGCCGCTGGCGCGGATCGCGGTGGTGCTCGATGCGAGTGGTGAGGTGTCGGCCGGGCTGGTCGAGGCGTACTGGCAAGAGCAGGAGCGCGCGCACGCGTCCCGCCGGGACGCGGTGGACTACGCCCGAGACGTTCTGAGTGGAAGGGGCTCGACCATGTACGAGATCGCCGAACGTGACGTACCCGCGCAGAAGGTGCTGTTCACCCGGCGCCACGTGACCGCCGCTGACCTGCCCGGATTCCTCGCGCAGGCCGGCGAGCTGCTCTTCTCCCACCTGCGACAGGCGGGGGCGTGCCTGTCCGGACCGGTCTTCGCCGTCTACCACGGCCTGGTGAGCGAGGACTCCGAGGGCCTGGTCGAGGTCTGCGCCCCGACGCTGAACGCGGTCGAACCGGCGGAGCGGATCGGGCTGCGCATCGAGCCCGCCCACCGTGAGGCGTACACCGCGCTGACGAAGCGGCACGAGGGCTACCCGGCGATGGCCGGCGCCCACGACGCAGTCGGCGCCTGGCTCGCCGAGCACGGGCACGCCCGCGGCGGCCCCAACCGGGAGGTGTACTACCCGAACTGGGCCACCGCCGAGCCGGGCGAGCACGTGGCGGACGTCGCCGTACCGTTCCGCCCGCGCTCCGGCGCGTAGGTGCCTCCCCCTCGAGTCGCCCGCCGGCCGGACGACCCGAACGAGAGCGCCCGGCCGCCCCCACGCCGCCACGGTCTCGCCAGGTCGGCCCAGGGGTGCCGGCACGGTGCCGACCCCGACCTCGCACGCGGCGGGCCGCCGTCACCTCCACGACACCCCGCGCTCCCGCCCGGTTCCCGGCGTGCCGCCGCGGCCCGTGCCGGGCTCAGGTCTTGCTGGCCCAGAGGGCGGGGCTGTTGCGCGGGTCGCAGTTGTCGGTGGGAGTCATCTCCGGCGGGCCGTAGACGACCAGGTTGCCGTCGGTCTGGAAGCACAGGTAGGCGCCGGGACGGCCGCCGGTGCGCGAGTTCCACAGCCACTGGGTGCCCTGGTAGACCACCAGGTTGCCGTCGCTCTGCATGATCGCGTGGTCGCCCGGGAAGCCCTCGGTCTGGGTGTCCCACAGCGCCACGCCGGTGTTGCCGTAGATCACCATGTTGCCGTCATGCTGCATGACCAGCTGGTAGGCGCCGACGCAGAAGCGCATGCCGTTGATGAAGCTGAAGCCGCCGGTGAAGACCACGTTCACGGGCGAGGCCGCGGTGCACGGCACCCAGGCGTCGTTCGGGCGCGCGGGCGCCGCGGCGGCGACACCGGCGGCGGTGGGGGTGAGCAGGGCGGCCACGGTCGCGGCGGTGGCGAGCGCCGCGCTGAGCAGCCGGCGGGGGCGGGGGCGAAGACGCATCGGTGTGCCTTTCGGGTCGATGGGTGGTCGACGTGCGGGCAGTGCTCGGTGCGAGGGAGTCAGTGCGCTGAACTCGGTTTGACAGAAGGGACGTTGGTGGTCCGCTGGGTCGCGGTGGCACGGCCGTGCCGCAACGGCCCGTCGGGAGACTACGGGCGCGCCGCGTCCTTCGTGTACCCGGCCCATCCCAGCTGTCCGGAACCCGTCGATCGTCAGCTGAAATACCGCACCCACAAACTCTCCGGCCACCGGCCCGCCGACCTCAGCGCCCTGCGGAACCGCGACGGCGGGCTCCGGCAACGCTGCCGGACAACGGCGGAATTCCTTCTGCGCGGGTCACTCGGCGGCGGTGGGAGGTGCTGCCCGCGCCGCCCAGGCCGGAGCCGGTGGCCGCGATCCGAAAAGCCGTACTGCTCGCATCCTGAAGATCACCAAGGGGGCTGCGTCCTGCCGGCTCGCCTGCTCGTCGAGGTCGGCGCGCTGGGAATCGATGTGGTTCTCGACCTCCATCCGCCAACACCGGAGGATGCTGACGTCGCGACGTGACCGCCGCCGGCGTGGAGGGCGCGAGGAGAGTGCCGGCTGGTCAGCCGTCCAGGGCAGGGCCCGTGCCGACGAGGCTGCCCTTGATCTCCGCAGCCGCGTCTGAGTAGGTTGACCGCCGACAACCGACGATCAAGCAGGTGGGCGTGTGGCGGGAATTGAATGACCTGGTGCAACTGCTCGGCCCGCCACCGATCCGAGACGCATCCTGCGACGACTGGGCCGCGGTTGAGGACTACGTCGGCTCGGCGCTGCCCCGCGACTTCAAGGCATTCCTTGACACCTACGGCACCGGCACGATCTGCGGAGAACTCGTGGTCTTCCACCCTCGGGGGACCAGCCCGCTGCTGGACCGGATGCGGAAGATCCACGAATCTTTCGGCCAGTCATGGCGGCGTGACTCGGACGAGTACCCGTTCCGATTCCACCCTGACCCGGGCGGCCTCATCTCCTGGGGATACGACCACTCCGGCGACGAGCACTTCTTGTGGCCGTGCGACCCGGACCCGGACCGCTGGAAGATCGTCACGAATATCAACGGGACGGACCCCGAGCTCTTCGACGGACCATTCACCGACTTCGTGCTCGCCTTCGTCGAGCGCCTGGGCGATGTGGATCCGCAGCACGGCGTCGATCCGGATGCCCTGGAGTTCCTTGAGCCGGAGGACCTCGACGACCTGGCGGATCTCGGTGAGATCGGCCCGGTCGCCCCGAGCTTCGAGCCGTTCTGATCCTTCGCGCCGGCCGCGCGACGAAGGGCTTCATCGGTCTGTCGTGCTCTGCTGCGATGCATCGAGCTCTCTCGGGGCGCGTTCGGTCGTGGCGTGACGTCCGGCAGCGTCACGGAAGGCGGGCACACCGAGGTTGACCGTGGCGGTGCGGCGGGCGATGGGTTTGTCGAGCCGGGCGAGCTTCGCGTTCGCCGCGGTCAGGCGGCCCTGGGGCGCGGCCGGGGGTGCTGTCGGCCTGCTCGCTGGGTTGGCGGGGTGTGTGCGCCGAGCACTCGGGACGGGGCGCCGATTCTGCGGTGCCGTCAGGAGCCGCCCTGCGGCGGGCCGGCGGGTCGGCGGGTCGGCGTCGGCAGGTTGGCAGGTCGGTGGCTCGGTGGTGGGTGGGGCTTGTCGGCGGGCTGAGGATTGGCCACCTCCCGCTCGGTGCCACCGATCAGTGCCGAGCCTGATCCACCCGCGGGTTCGACGGCTCGGAGGCGTTGGCATACTGGCGCGGTGCCGATAGCCGAAGATCCGCAGTCGCGTCCCGCCGATGACCCTGTGCCGGCCGGGCCCGACCCCTTCGACGGCATCGTCCTGGATGAGGACTTCATCCGCGGCGCGGTCGTCAAGGAGCCCGCTGCGCGCACCCGGGTGCTCTCCGCGCGGTGGCGGCACGACCCGCCGGTGGATCCGGGCGGCCGTCGCTGGGTCCTGGAACCGGTGCCGGCCGCGGCTCGGAGTGGGTCCGAGTGGTGGCGAACGGTGCCGCTGGTCTTGGCGGCGGTGGTCGTGGTGGTGTTGGCGCTGGCCTTCCTCGATCCCAGCCGGGGCCTGCTCCACACGTCCCGCGCGGATCCGCCCGCCACGACGGCCGATCCCACGATCCAGCACCCTTTCCAGGGGTCGCCCGCCGCCGACTGGTCCGACAACGCAGGCGGCATCGTCCTGCCCGCAGCTCAACCCGTGGGGGCCTACAGCGGTGCCCAGGTCGCCCAGGACCTGCAGCGGGTCAAGGACTTCCTGGTCGCGGCCAACCTCGACCCGAACGTGATCGCGGGCGGCTACCCGGACCAGGCGATCTCCCTGGTCGATCCGATCGAGGGCACCCCGCCCGGGACCATGCGAAAGTTCCTCGACCGCTCGCTCGAGCACCCCTCCGACGTCGACGACCCGCTCGGGTTGTTCAGCCGCTTCGACCCCCGTCAGGCCGTCATGGTCGGCTCGGTGGTCAAGGTCAAGGGCGCCATGAACGTGGGCGGCGACGGCCGCAACGGACTGCGGATCCGTACGGACTACACCTTCGTCTACGCCCTGCGTCCGGGACCGCTGGCGGGCAACGCCTCGCTCCCGCCCGCCGCACCGCCGCGTCCCGGCGGTGCCCCGAGCGCCGAGAGCGTGGCCCGGGTACGTCCGGCCGGTGACGTGGTCCCGCCGGACGTCGTCAAGCGCACCATCGTGCGACGGGCCATCGTCTTCGACGTCCCCGACCCCGGGCAGTTCATGATCACGCCCGGCACCCTGACCATCCGGGACTACCCCAGCTCCGTCGGCGACACCTCCTGCGGGCCCAGCACGGGGTTCTTCCGGCCGGCCTTCCCCGGCGCCCCCGTTCAGGGGCCGCCCGCCTCAACCGGCATCATCGACCCCTACGACCGCGACACACCGATCGCGGGATCCGGGGACTGCCTGGGCGACTCGCGGAACTGAGCGATCGAGCCCGCGCGGCGGCCCTGCGCCACCACCTGGCGCGACCACTACGGCCCGCACCACCCCCGCACCGTCGCTGCCGAAGCCGAACTCGCCGCTCTGCCCCGCCCCTGACCCCGCCCCTGGCCCTGAACCCGCCCCTGGCCCTGATCCGTCGGCAGGCATCGCCGGCTCCGGCGCGGGGCCGGCCGTCGTTGCCCGGCGGTTGGGGTCCGGTCTCCGCGTTGGTTCCCTGACCGGGCCTCAAACATATTTGGTGGCTAATAGTTCGGGCCCCCTCTATGATGCGCCTCGATCTGAGACTGATCGTCAGCAGGACGTCAGCGGGGGATCGATGGCAACGAGTCAGGATCACATGCATCACGGAACAAGAACCACCCGACGGGGGTTGTCGGGACTGATTGCCGCGCTGGTCACGGCCGTCATGGTGCTCGGGACGGCGGGGGCGGCGGCAGCGGCCGTGCCGGCCTGGAACCTCGGGAACACCGGGCTGGCCGGCGTCTACAACCTCAACGCCCAGGCCAGCGGGGTCGTGCACAACGTCGGCCTCAACAAGTGCATGGACGACTACAGTTACAAGACCGACAACGGTTCGTCGGTGGTCTCGTACACGTGCAACGGGGCGACCAACCAGAACTGGAGCTTCCACCCCGGCGAGGACTACATCTACGATCTGGGCTTCACCGGATCGATCACGCTGGACAACGCGCCGGGGCAGTGCCTGGACATCGTCGGCGGGCCGACGACCGTCACCAACGGCACCAAGATCGACCTCTGGAAGTGCGACGGCGGCAAGAACCAGCAGTGGGTCGTGCAGTTCGCGCCGAACGGCACCACACGGTTCTTCAACCCCAACAGCTCGCGCTGCCTGGACGTCCCCAATGCTTCCACCGACGACCGCGTCCAGTTGCAGCTCTGGCCCTGCAACGGCGGCCCGGCACAGTGGTTCGCGCCGCCGTCGGCGCCGCTGCCGCCCGTCGGGCAGATCGCCAATCCGCTGCTGAACAAGTGCGTGGACGACGACAACGGCGTCATGACCAACGGTGCCAAGGTCCAGACCTGGAAGTGCAGTACCACCGACAACCAGAAGTGGGCCCTGCGGCCGAACGGCACGCTCACCCACGGTCTGCAGTGCCTGGACGGCGCCGGTACCCCGAACGGCAGCAAGGTGCAGCTCTGGCAGTGCAACGGCGGGTTGAACCAGCAGTGGATCGTCCGGCTGGACACCGCCAACCGGACCACGCTGCAGAACCCCGTCTCCGGCCGCTGCCTGGACGTCCCGCAGTCCTCCACCACCGACGGTACCCAGCTGCAGCTCTGGGACTGCAACAACTCCGGCGCCCAGGTCTGGAACGCACCGCAGTACCCGCACCCGTCGATCGTCGGCCCGGTGGCCGCGACGTCGGCGCTCTACGCGCCCGCGTCGGGTGAGATCTCCGCGCGCCGCGATGCCCTGAAGACCGCGCAGTCGATGCGCCAGGCCCAGGCCTGGACGGCCTCGGTCATGCACGGTGGCGGCGCCGTGATCAAGGCCCAGGCCGGCACCGCGCTGGCCGGCAACTTCGCCGACCTGCTCACCACCTACAACGGCTGGCGGGCCGGCGGGCTGAAGGACGGCCCGGCCCCTCCGTTCGGCCAGGACGTCGCGGCGCTCAAGATCGCCGACCAGAACCGCTCCGAGCGCTCCGCGGGCCGGCGGCACTTCCTGGACAACCTGTCGATCTACGACCAGGAGCCGACCCCCGTCGGCCAGGTCGTCAACTACATGTCCTCCGAGTCCAGTTACTGGCGGATCGTCGACCTCGCGGCCTTCGGTCCGGCGGTCACGCACGCCAACCAGGCCGCGCAGGACAAGGTGACCGCGATCGCCAAGGAGAACGGTCTCAAGGACCCGGGTTCCGCCTGGCTCTGGGACATCTACCAGTACAACACCAACCGCGGCTCGGCGGACGACGTCCGGCGCTTCATCCAGTACAACGGCTACCCGACGGTCGCGCCCGCCAAGGGCTCGCCCGAGTTCCGGGTCGAGGTCGAGGCCGTCAAGTCCCGCTGGGCCGGCGGCGACCCGACCAGTCCGCCGGACATCAACGGCGTGCTGCTCGACGTGGAGGAGACCGCCTGGGCGGAGTACCAGACGGAGCTCAACTCCCAGGCGCAGCAGCGCGCGGACATCCTCACCGACGAGATCCAGGGCCTCGAGTCGCTGCGTGCCAGCTCGGAGGCGATGAACGACGCGCTGAGCTACGCCTGGTACGCGGGCAAGCTGCTGTGGGCCCAGCAGTACCGCTCGGACCCGTCCTGGAGCGCGGACGTGTCGCGGATCCCGGGTGACCTGGGCATCATCAAGGCCCGGGTGGCCGGCCTCGCCGAGGCTGCCAAGATGGCGGCCGGGCAGGCGCAGGACGCCGCCGCCAAGGCGGGTGCCTCGCAGGACGCCGCCACCGCCGTCGCCAAGGCCAACGGCACGCCGCAGGGCCGCGGCCTGCTCTACGCCCAGCAGTCGGCGCAGGTCACCAAGGCGGCGGCCTCGGCCGCGCAAGCGGTTTCGAACTCGATCCAGACGGCGCTGGCCGCCACCAACGCCACCTTGACGGACAGCGCGACGCTGTTCGCCACCGCGAGTGCCCAGGCACACGCGGCGCGCGCGCAGTTCCTCCGCGAGTCGGCCCAGGGGGACGCCAAGTGGGCTGCCTCGCTGGCGAGTTCGGCCGCCGACCAGGCAACCGCCGCCGCCACGGCGGCGCAGAAGGCGGCCGCCGCCAAGGTCAAGGCCCAGCAGGCCGAGGCCAACGCGGTGACCTCTGCCGCCGCCGCCCACCAGGACGCCCTGACGGCGGCTCAGGAACGCCAGAACGCCGCGAACGCCCGTGCCACCGCGGAAACCCAGCGCGCCAAGGCCCAGGCGGCCGAGGCGGCGGCGCAGCAGCAGGCGGCCACCGCCCAGCAGTTCCGCGACAGCCCCAACTCGGCGGCGGCCACGGCCGCGGCCAACGAGAGCTCCGCCCAGCAGGCCGAGTCCACGGCGAACACCGCGCGCGGCAAGGCACTGACCGCGGAGAAGACCAGCGACACCGGCGACCCCGACGCCGCCGCGGCGGAGGCGGGCGCGGCAGCGGCGGCCGGGACCCCCAACTCGGTGGCGGCCCGCACGGCGGCCTCGA